>JBBQMJ010000421.1:0-3135 GCA_038328815.1 Fimbriimonadales bacterium
ACTGATGCTTCCTAACCCCGTCACCTCAGCTCTGCGGACGAGGAGAAGGGTTGCTGGACGGACTTATGTGTAGGTTTGCGTCGTGAAATTGCCGTATTGAGCGCAAATGGCAAGAACAAGCATTCGGCTTCTTGCTCAGCCTCATATAATCAGCATCTAAGCGATTGCCCCGGACGTCCTTGTAGGCGTCCGCGGAGTCCATTGAGGGTTTTGCGCCCGCGAATGCGGGTACTTGAGGAGGAGGAAGATAGCGGCACGTCGAGCAATTGATCCTATAGATCGGATAGTCCTCCTGCTTTCAAGCCTCGCCATCTTAGGCGGAGGAGCGTGCATTGGCATTTTCCGTTTGGCAGGAATCACGCCGATGGTGGTGCTTTTGGCGGCCATGGCATTACTTGCCGAGTTCGTCCCCGTGGAGCTTTCCCGGCGCGGCGTAAGGATCACCTTCACTCTTCCCTACATCGCCGCGATGGCGGTGGCTGTTGGGCCGTCAGCGGCGCTGCTTACTGATATTGGCGTGACTCTTATTGCCGGCGTGGTTTATCCGCTTGTTCGCAAGCAAGGCGCGACCGGTGTGTGGCTTGGCCTTAACATTGCCGTGGCGACACTTGGGGTCTGCGTGGGCCTTGCCGTGATGGCTGGAGCGAGCGCTTTTGTTACCCATATTGCGAGCCTGCTAGCGGTCGCGTTTATGCTCGGCTACGGTGTGACGAACTTCTTGCTTGTGGCCTACATCGATTGGGCGACAGATGGAAGGCCATTGAAGGACAACATCATGTCCTCTTTGAAGCTTGGGCTTTCCAGCGTGCTTCTGTACGCGCTCATTGCACTGACGGTCACTGTTTTCGCTTCTCGAGGACTGCCCTACCTCATTCCGGTAACCCTTGTGCCCGTATGGGCGCTACGGACTGGGCTCGATTTTCAGGCCCGAATGTATGAGCACTATTACGAAACGGTCACAGCTCTTTCCCTGATGCTTCAACGGGCGCATCCCTACACCCACGGGCACCTTGAGCGCGTTGCCATTAGCGCCGAGGAAGTGGCTAGGCGCCTTGGGCTGAGTGACCAACGAGCGCGGCTCGTGCGCGAAGCGGCGGTTCTGCACGATATTGGAAAAATCGCAGTCTCCGAGGAGATTCTGGATAAGCCCGCACGTCTCACCGATGAAGAGATGGACCACGTGCGGCGACATTCTGCTATGGGCGCGGAGATTCTCTCACCAGTGCGGCAGTTCCACGATATGGTCGCCTGGATTCGGCATCACCACGAACGGCCCGATGGGTTGGGATATCCAGATCGGCTCACAGACGTTGAGATCCCCATTGAGAGCAAGATCATTGCTGTGGTTGATGCGTTTGACGCGATGACAGGCGGCGAGCGCCCCGGTGAAAAGCGCTCCTACCGCGAGTCAATGTCCATTCCCCAGGCTTTGGCTGAGTTGGAGCGATGCGCGGGGACTCAGTTCGATACACGCGTGGTCTACGCTTTTAAAGAAGTGATTCTCGGGGGGACGGGATAGCGATGGGCGAGCTGGACTTTGCCGTCCTATTGGTTGCCGCCGCTGCGACGGCTTGGCTGCTTTACTACGTGCGTTGGTATCTGCCCAGCCAGATGGATGAGCGGTTCCGCGAATCGCTCAAAGCATTCAGCACGGCGATCGAGCTTCGCTTCCCTACGCATTCCGGGCTATCTAATAGGGTTTTAGGTCTTAGCGCTGGCGTTGGGCGTCTGATGGGCTTAAGGCATGCCCAGTTGCGCGACCTTCAGATGGCCGCCACCCTGCGCGACATCGGCCTTTGCGCGATTCCCTATAACCTGGTGAACGGGAAGGCTGAAGAAGATTGGACCGAAGCTGAGCAGATGACTTACGATAGGCATCCAGAGGTCAGTGGCGCCATGTTGGAGTTGGTGCCTTCCCTCAAGCACATCGCGCCCATCGTCAGGCTTCATCATGCCAACTTCGACACCTTGCCGGCAGATCCGACGATTCCTTCTGGCAAGCGATTGCCCGTAGAGGCACGTGTGCTGAAGGTGGTGACTCAATATGTGTGGCTAGAGCGCACCCAAGGCGATTTCCTGGCCCGAGAAACCATTCGAGAGGGCATTGGGACCATCTACTGCCCTGCCGCTACCGAGGCGCTGCTTGCCGTGCTAACATCTGCGCGTGTCGGACACTCCCAAGCCACGGCTCCAGCTACGCGATCCTAACGTCTACATTCCCCTCGCGCTCTTTGTTTGCGCGCTGCTGTTTCGGATGATCGGCATTCGGTGGGGGCTTGCGAACGCTCTGCATAACCAGAGCTACCACCCGGACGAGTTGCCGATTTGGGGCGCATCGCAGCATGTTGAACCGGGCAAGTTCATCTTTACGCCCGGGTTCTATAACTACGGCACTCTGTATTTGACTCTCCTGCGCGTAGCTAGCGACATGGCTGCAGCTTATGGGGGCAACCCGCACCCGCAGGACCCTTTGGCAGTCTGGGGCTATATTTCTTTGTGCCATCTGCTCGGCCGGGTTATTACTGCTGTCGCCGGGGCGGCGATGGCGGCGGCAATGTTTTCAATCATGCGGCGCTGGACTTCGACCTTTGGAGCGGTGTGCGCCGCTTTGCTGGTCGCCCTTGCACCTGGACATGTCGTGCACTCGCGATTTCAGACAGTCGACATTTTGGCGGCCAGCTTGCTTACCTTTTCAGCGCTCTTTGCTCTGAGAGTCCTGCCAGCTGTTGGCGAGCCTGAACGTGGCAAAGTGGTTTCGAAGTCGGTGCTGCTGTCTGGGCTGTTTGCAGGCCTGAGCACCGGAACGAAATATACGGGCATATTGGGTCTGTTCACCCTTTGGGCGGTCCTTGCCATAACGCGGCCCCGCGGATGGGTGATGGAGGCCGTGAAGGGCACAGCGGTGTGTTTAGCGGCGTTTGTGCTGACGACACCCGGCGTCGTCCTGGATCAGCAGAGCTTCATGCGAGATTTCAACTTTGAGCTTGCGCATTCCAAGGCGGGCCAAATCGAGTTCTTTCACACGATTAGCGGCTATCCATATCAGTTGCTAAATCTGTTCTATGGGATTGGCATGCTGATGACCGTTATGGGGATTGGCGCATTGGTTTACGCGACGGTCAAAAAGAAGATGTG
>JBBQMJ010000422.1:0-3119 GCA_038328815.1 Fimbriimonadales bacterium
TCCGAGCTAAAAAAGGCGCACAACGAACTTGAAGATCGTGTCCGGGAAAGAACATCTTCCCTGCAGGCGGCGATCGCTCAGATGGAGGAGTTCTCGTATACAGTTTCGCATGATCTGCGCGCCCCCCTTCGTTCGATGTGCATGTATAGCAGCGTTCTAATGGAAGAACTCGCGCCATCACTAGCCGAGAACCCGACGGCGATGCATCATTTGACTCGGATTGCCGTTAACTGCGAACGGCTCGACAATATGATTCAGGACGTGCTAACGTTTGGCCGAGTTGCACGAGAAGGGCTGAAGCTCGAACCGGTCTCCCTCGATGAAGTTGTTCGGGATGTGATCGACCATCACCCAAGCCTTGACGCGTCAGTCGCCGAGGTAGTGATCGAGCATCTAGGTGAGGTCTTGGGCCACGAGCCCTCGCTTGTCCAAGTGGTGTCCAACTTGCTGGTAAACGCGGTCAAGTTTGTATCGCCTGGCGTTAGACCGGTGGTTAGGTTGCATGTTGAGGACAAGGGAATTTCAAAGCGCCTATGGGTGGAAGATAACGGGATCGGCGTTGAGCCCAGGTTCCAGCATCGCCTGTTTGGCCTTTTCGAGCGGTTACATCCGGAATTGTCCTATGAGGGGACTGGTGTTGGGCTCGCGATAGTGGCAAAGGCGGCAACACGAATGGGCGGCAAAGTTGGGGTTGAGTCGGATGGAGTGCATGGCAGCAAGTTTTGGGTAGAACTGCCGAGCGTAATGGTTGCTCCCCATGAGTAGCGCTGGAAACCTTCTGCTCGTGGAAGACAACGAGGACGATGTCTTTGCATTCCAATATGCTCTTAAGAAGGCTGGCCTTATTAACCTTGAGCTAAACGTGGTGACTGACGGGAGACAGGCTATTGATTACCTTAGCGGCTCTGGACAATTCAGTGATCGCATGCGATTCCCGGTGCCGGCTTTAGTCTTTCTGGATCTCAAGCTTCCCTTCTTCAATGGCCATGAGATATTGAAATGGATACGCGAGGAGTCTGATTTCCGCTCTTTACCCGTCGTTATTCTCAGCGGTTCGGACGAGAGTCGCGACCACGAACTTGCGGTTGCGAATGGGGCGACGGAATACCTGGTCAAGCCAGCCAGTTCCGCAGATTTGTTACAAGAATTGAAAGCTCAGGGCATTCCATTCGAGCTGCAGAACGTCGAATAGCCATGGCGAGCGGGGTTCATTTCCAGTGCAAATGACAGGCTCTTGGTAGAATCCGTGCATGCACCCGAAACTATTCTCGAAGAAAAGACCTCGCGTGGCGGCCACCCAGGGCGGCGGGAGGGATTCGAATATTCAATACTCAACCCTCAGAACCCTAGTTACGTCGGGACTTTTTTCGCTTGTGCTAATGAGCGTGCTTGGCTGTCAGCACGAATCAAAAGTAGTGGCGCCACCAGCTACTGTTGTGAGCCAGCCAGCGCCTGTTGTTGTTGCTGCGCCGGTAGTGGAAAAGGCCGTAGTTCCCCAGCCATCAATTCATAAGATTTGGCAGGACACCGACGAGGAGCTTGTTAAGGATGGCGTGACCTTCCACATGACCATTCAACGAGATTTGAGGTCTGAAGGAACCCAGATTACTTGCACAAAACTGTCCGGGATCTCGGGGGACGATGCTTCGCGTACTGCGGAATTCAATATGAAACTCGCTGGGGGATACTCGGTTAAGGAAGATCACCTCATGTCCTATCGAGGCGAGGTTACAAATTCTTCGGCTAAAGTTCGGGGGGTCGAGACTCCGGTATCGGAACTCTCCGAAGCGGGCAAGGTGTTCTTCGAGCTCATGAAAGACGGGCTTAACAAGACGGAGGATTTTCACGTGGATAAGATCACCGAGGACACCCTTATCTTAAGCGAGGGCGGGCATACCTATCTCTATCGAACGATCGACGAGAGTCAGCTCTTACTGAAGTGACGGCGACGCCGGGGGAAGGGGGTACTCCGAAGCAAGAAGGACGCAGTTTGATCGGAGATGGCGGCAAAGTCCACCTTCCTCAGGCCGCTACGCTTCTGGTGGAAGAGCAGATTCCTAGCTATTTCTTCTGGGCGCTCGATTCTATTCCGGCTGACAGCCACGCCTGGTCATTCGTGACCTTGTCTTGGCGTGCGTCTTCGTATAGCTTGCAATACGAGGGGATCGTCTGCCAGGGATGATAGGGCGAGGTCATTGAGAGACCGTTTAGGTATTCGAACATGGTCGCCGAATTGCCATCCTTTTTGAGGGCCTTAGCTGATGTTTGAATCTCAGCCATGATCTGTGCCGGATCCTCTTTGAAGGTTTTGGACACCATCGCGAGTTTCGTTTCGTAGGCGGGTACGTCGTTTATCGTCGCATCGTCTATCGCGGCAAGCTTAGCTCCGACGCTTGATGCTGGGGTTATTTTGACTGCGTCGGCATCGTACGGCCGACTTGGCCGGGTAACGATAAATAAGACTATCGCTGAAACCAGGACCGAAATGTTGGTCACGGTACGAGTCGAGGGCATTCTCACGCCCCAATTTACCACTTGAAAACATGATGGCCGCATTGCAGTCCGGCGCTGGTAATTTCGGCCTGAGGGATGCTATTTGGTTACCTGAACGCTGGAGACACGAAGCTCGAACTCCCATGTCCCAGAGCGAAAGCCAACATGCAGAAGCCATAATCAAGCGCTTCAAAACCGCCTACTTCAGGCCCGGCCGTTTTTAGTGGCTCACCTGGATGTCGCCCGCATGCTGAAGGCATTGAAGTCGCCATGGACCGGATTACTGCTTCATGAAGACAATTCCCGCTTTTCCAGGAGCTGGCTTGAGCGTCAAAGTCTTACCATTGGAACTTAGAACTGCCATCAAGGGCTTGCTTAGTTCGTCAAGGGCGGCCTTGTGGCGGGGAGAAGGATCGGCCTCGTAGTTTGAGCGCGCCATGGCAACCACTTCAGCCATGTCCCTTCCCAGCAGGTGGGTTATCTTAAGTGCGACGTCACGTCCCGTAACTTTCCACGTACCTTTCATGGGACTGACCAGGATCATGGCGAAGGACTTGTCCTTTGAAAACTTGATAGTGGCATTCTTCAGCATCGCCTTCACCTTTTCTGCTTCCGGTCCGCTGACC
>JBBQMJ010000423.1:0-3113 GCA_038328815.1 Fimbriimonadales bacterium
ATGGGAGCGAAGAAGGCAGGAGCAGACGCTCACGCTCTCCTATTAGAGATCGAGTCAAGAGTCGCGCAACTCGGCGGCGCAAACAAAACATGACCCACTGATGGTTTGCACACAGCCGCTTCGATACAAAGCCGCCGCGCCGCTTCGAGTAAGCCCGGAATGCTGGGTGCGGTTACATTCAGCATCGCTCTATTCATGTTTATTAGGAAACGGCCGCACAGGCGGCAGCGTCGAAGGCGGCCAGATGTGAGTCATGCATAAATAAAGCGCCGCCGCACGGAAGAAACCCGGCCATGTCCTCACTCACTTGCTTCCTCTACAGTTTCCATCTCCATCTGCCGCAAGTCATCTAGGGCAACCTTTCCGCCGTGACTATGCGCGACGAGTATTCAATCGGCCCTCGGGTAGATCTCATGCACCTTTCCACGCGGCCTTCACCTTCTGCGGCTTCCAAGCGCGCATTCCAGGAATTATCACCCGTCCACTCGCAGGGCTCAACACGGATGCTCCCCGATTACGCAGCTTCCAACTCTCTGGCTAATACACCATCTTTTTGGATCCAAGGCGCAACATTCAAAGGAACAGAAAAGGAACGATAGCGATTGCCAACGATTGATGTGCGTTGCCTGGGAGGGCCTAAGGGATAGGCTAAATCGTTGAAAACTCGCAGGGCGGGGGAATTGGGATGGGTGAGGTCGCTAGTTCGAATTTAGTCGTCCCGACCATTTCTTCTCCCTCGAATGCGCCTTTGGTGCAACTAAACTGCTGCTTCTCCCCCTGTTGCCACCTTGGCCGTGGCCAGCGTTGAACTCACTTCGCCAATCTTGAAGCGCGCGAAGCGCCGCACCGAGATGTTCTCGCCGAGTTTGGCGATTTTCTGTGCGATCAACTGCCCAATCGTCACTGACTGCTCCTTGATGAAGGGCTGCTCCAGCAGGCAAAACTCCTCGTAGAACTTCGACAGCTTACCGGTTAGCATCTTCTCGACGATCGCCTCGGGCTTCCCGGATGCGATGCCCTGGGCGCGGTAGATGTCCTTCTCGCGCTCGAGGTCGGCGGCGGTCACTTCGTCCTTCGCAATGTAGCGCGGGTCGACGGCGGCTATGTGCATAGCGATGTCCTTCAACAACTCCTGGAAGTCGTCGGTGCGAGCGACGAAGTCGCTCTCGCAGTTGAGTTCGATCAGCACACCGATCTTCCCGCCAGCGTGGATGTACGTTCCGACGGCGCCTTCGTTGGTCGAGCGCGAGGCTTTCTTGGCGGCCGAGGCCATGCCGCGCTTGCGCAGCACAACGAAGGCTTCTTCCATCTCGCCCTTGGCTTCCTGCAGCGCCTTCAGGCAATCGCCCATGGGCGCGCCGGATTTTTCGCGGAGTTCTTTGACGAGCTTGGCGTCAATTTTTACGTCGGACATTTCTTTTCCTTCTCCGCCCGTGGAGGGGCGGCGTGAAAAGGGCGCGGAGTTGGCCCGCGCCCCTTTAATTTCCAGTGGATACTTAGGCGGTGGCCTCGACAGGCGACTCAACTTCCGGATCGGCTTCGACCGCAGCCGGGGCTTTGCGGATGCCCCCTCCAAGCGCGGCGTTGAGGTCGATCGTTTCGTCCTCATCGGCGATGTCCTCAGTGGACGCTTCGGCAATGCCGGCGGATTCGTGAATCTCCGTCAGCGTATCGTCGCCGTCCTCGCCCAGGAAGTGCGACTCGGTCATGATGGGCTGCACGTCGGAGAGTTCGTTCGAGAACGCCTTGTCGGAGATCATCGCCGCACCCTCGAAAGCGGAGTCCGCAATCTTCGTCGTGAACAGGCGAATCGCGCGCAGAGCGTCGTCGTTACCAGGAATCACGTAGTCGACGAGCGTCGGATCGCAGTTGGTGTCGACCACCGCGACAACCGGGATGCCGAGCTTGCGAGCTTCGGCGACGGCGATGGCTTCGTTGTTGGAGTCGACCACAAAGATGGCATCAGGTAGCCGCTTCATCGACTTGATACCCGAAAGGTTGGTCGAAAGCGATTTGCGCTCGCGCTCCAGCTTGATAACTTCCTTCTTGGTCAACAACTCATAGCGGCCGTCGGTGGACATATCGTCGAGTTCGGCGAGGCGCTTGACCGACTTCTGCACCGTAACCCAATTCGTCAGCAGACCGCCGAGCCAGCGGCTGTTGATGTAGGGCATCCCGGCGCGGGTGGCTTCCTCGGCGATGGCGTCCTGAGCCTGGCGCTTGGTCCCGACGAAAAGAATCAGCTTGCCCGTCGAGGTAAGGTCGGTGACGAATTTCGACGCTTCCTTAAAAAGCTTCAGCGTCTTCTGCAGATCGATGATGTAAATGCCATTGCGCTCGCCGAAGATGTATTCCTTCATCTTGGGATTCCAGCGCTTGGTCTGGTGGCCGAAGTGGACACCGGCTTCGAGCAGTTCTTTCATGGTGATGCTGGCCATAAGTGGCTCCTGTTTATAGACGCCGTAGGTATCGGGTGTCTGGATTTATCCCTCGTGAGGGAGATTAGGTTCCTTGCCCTGCGGTTTTTACAGGGGTGGTGCGATTGGCTCGGTTCCCGAACTGCGTTTGGGAACCGAGCCATAAATCTGTGTTGGCCTTCCGGAGGGTCGAAGACCCTGCCCTTCAGGTTCTATCGCTTCGAGAACTGGAAGCGAGCGCGAGCGCCCTTCTGCCCATACTTCTTGCGTTCCTTGCCGCGCGAATCGCGGGTAACCATGCCATCGGCCTTGAGGGCCTTGCGCAACTCGACGTTGAACAGCATCAGCGCGCGCGCGATGCCGAGCTTGACGGCATCGGCCTGGCCGTTGACGCCGCCGCCCTTAACCGTGCTGAGGATGTCGAACGTCTCATTGATGTCGGCGATGCCGAGGGGCTTCTTCGCCGCGACGCGCTGCGCGGGCGTCACGAAGTACTCCTCGAACTGCTTGCCGTTGACGGTGAACTTGCCGGAGCCGGGGCGCAGGAAGACGCGGGCGATTGCGCTCTTGCGACGGCCGGTTCCATAGTACTGAATCAGGTCTGCCATTTTTCTAATCCCTCTGGTGTTGCGTAGGCCGAAGCCCTTAGATATTCGCCTTTGACTTTGTTTTTCTTTCTGTCATTCCCGCAGGGAA
>JBBQMJ010000424.1:0-3063 GCA_038328815.1 Fimbriimonadales bacterium
AATGAAGGTCGCGATAGAAATCGCTTGCTGTAAGCAGGATATGACTCAGCCCTTCCTGCCGGGCAAATTTGGGTATTTCGTCCACTAAACGGCCCAGCGCCGCATCGTCGGAGTAGTAGAAGTACCTGGTAGGAATTGGGATCCCGGACGACCGCCGTCCCGTATAGAGATAAACCATCGGGTCATCGTAAGCGAACACCCCCGCTCCGGGTGGAATGTGACTTTTCATCCAGTTGTATGCCGGACGTCGCGACACCAGATCGTCCTGATAAGCGTGCATGAGTCTGGGAAGAAAGACAGATAGTCCCACGACATGACAAACCCCGAAAAATACCCCGCACACCGTGAGCAAACTCCACGCCCCTCCCGCGACGAAACGGTCCGCCGACGTGTGTTTGGTCCAGGCCGCCAGAATGGCCTGATTGAGAGACTTCAGCTCAGTCCAAAGGCCCGCTAACAGCAACGGGAACAGCGGAAACACAAATCTGTGGTCAGGCTGATAGTGCCAAATCAGCAGCATCAAACCAAACACCGTCGCGAAAGCTGGATACTGAATATCGTCCAGTTTGCGCGCCAGTCGGACCACGCCTGCCACTGCCGCAACTGCCACGACTCTCTCCACGTGCTTCGACTCGAAAATCGCCACGTCAAAGGTCAGTAGCTTGCCGATCGCCTGCAACAGCGCATCCAGGTTGTACCAGACAACCAGAGGCAATTCGCGCAGTCCAATGTTATAAGCGCGAAAGCCGAAATAGTCGGTGTAGTACAGCGTCACCAGGTCAGCAGACTTCACCATATGAGCCTTCACCCAAAGTTGCCAGCCGGCGACAATCGGGATCAGGACAGCCAAGAAGAAAGCAGCTTCTTGAAATCGCCGCCGTAGCATCAAAGCCAGCGGCACCGTAAGCGCGAGCGGCAGGGCGGCCGTTTTCGTGAGAAACGCCAAGCCAGCGAAAAGGCCCGCAGCCCATCCCGAACGCTGGGCGAGCAGGAGCGCAACAAGCAGCAAGGTACTAAAGAGCAGTTCCGGCATCAGCGCAAAGCTGAACAGCACGGCTATCGGATTCAACGCTGTCAGCGCAGTTAGAACGAATCGTTCCAGCAGGATGAAGCGCAGCCGCTTGAACAACATCCAGGCGAGCGTCACGTAAAACGGGAAGATACTCCATACCAGCAAGGTGGCCGCGGGCATGTTCTCGGGAAAGCGGGGGTTGACCTTCCAGGCGATAGCCAGGAGAGCGGGAAACAAAGGAGGGTATTTTGTCTGATACGGGTTCAGCGGCAGACTTTCAATACGATACCCATGGCCTTGCGCCAAACTCTTTGCGCTAACCCAATACAGCGCGTCATCGTGGTAAAACCCAAGATGCGGCATGGAGCGCCATTGCCATGCCAGCCAAGCCGACGGGGCCAGCACAACTAAAAAGAACGCGACATACGGCCAGCGACTGCCCACACTCCTGTATCGGTCTGGTGGTTAGAGTTCTACAGGGACTATAGCTTCAAAAGCGACCGTAGCCGCTTGGTTTGCACCCGGCTCACCGGGATCTCCGTATGCTTTTTATCGTCCATCCTAAGTTGAAAGCTCGATTTGAACCACGGAATCACTTCCTTGATCCGATTGATGTTCACCAGGAAGGACCGGTGAACCCGCCAAAAAACATCCGGGTCCAGGTTGGATTGCATTTCTTCAATCGTGCGGTAATTGGATTCACCTTCGAGGTTCGTCGCCACTACCGTGATCAGCCCGTCTTCAATGGTCGCGTAGATAATATCCTGCGCGTCCACAATGAAGTTTCGGTTACTGCTTCTAACCAGTAACTTAGACCTTTGGAACGTCGTTTTAGGCGCCCCCGCCGCAAGCTCCGCCACTGCCGCCTTCCCATTTTTCTCTGCCAAAAGCCGGCGGGCGCGCTCCACCGTAACCGCTAAACGGTCTTTCTCGATTGGCTTTAGGATGTAATCCAGCGCTTCCAGACGGAACGCCTCCAGCGCATATTGGTCGTAAGCAGTTGCCAGCACAAAGTGCGGAAGGGGTACTTCTTTTTCGCGCAGCTTCTGAATTACGCTCATGCCGTCCAATCCCGGCATTTGCACGTCGAGAAAGACCAGATCCGGCTCGAGGTCCTCGATCAGCTTCACGGCTTCGACTCCATTGGCAGCCGTCGCGATCAGTTCCACATCGGCGAAATCGCGCAAAAGATACGCGAGTTCGTCGCAGGCCAAGCGCTCGTCATCGACAAGAATCGTGCTGATCGTGCTCGTCGTCGCTCGCGCCAACATGAAATGCTAGTATAACTTAGGAATAGCGTGCCAATCCCTGAGCGGCGTATTCCCGAACAGGAGAATTTGACGTTTTGTCGATGAACGAGAGAGTCCGCCTTGCACCAGCGGAAGGGAAACTGGGAGTGCTTATCCCGGGCATTGGCGCGGTGTCTACTACCTTCATGGGCGGGGTGGAGGCGGTCAAGCGCGGACTGGGATTGCCCATTGGCTCGCTCACACAGCTAGCCACCATCCGCCTCGGAAAGCGAACGGACAATCGGACGCCTCGCATTAAGGACTTCGTCCCGCTCGCCGGCCTGGAAGAGCTGGTTTTTGGCGGGTGGGATATTTTCGAAGACAGCGCCTATGAAGCGGCTTGTACCGCGAGAGTTTTCGAGCCTACCCTACTGGAGCAATTGAAAGTGCCCCTTTCAGCGGTGAAGCCGATGAAAGCGGTATTCGATCGCGATTACGTCCGGCGCATCAACGGTCCGAACGTGAAACAAGGATCGAAGATGGAAAAGGCCGAAGCGCTGATTGAGGATATCCGCAGTTTCAAGGAAACCAGCGGAGCGTCCCGGCTCGTCATGATCTGGTGCGGCTCCACCGAGGTATTTCATAAGCCCGCGGCCGTTCATCAGACCCTTGCGGCTTTCGAGCGCGGTTTGCACGAGAACGATCCCGAAATTGCGCCCAGCCAGATTTACGCTTACGCTGCGTTGAAAAGCGGCGTGCCTTATGCCAACGGTGCGCCCAATCTCACCACCGACACTCCGGCGCTGCTCGACTTAGCGCGGG
>JBBQMJ010000425.1:0-3043 GCA_038328815.1 Fimbriimonadales bacterium
CCTCGAACTCGCTGTTCAAAGATGGCTTTGCTACTACAACCTCGAAAGACCCCATCAAGGCTATCGCAACAAAGGCAAGACCCCATACCAAACCGTCGAGACATTTCTGCCAAAATGACAGTCAAGATCCCTGGCAATACATTCGGTTTTCGTTTCTCAGTTCTCTCTCCTCGGTATTCCCAGTTCCTCGATTCCTATTCCTTCGGAATCAATATCTATAATGCGGCCTGGACATCTTGTATCCCCAGAACGACAGCGCCATAACTGGCCCCCACAACGGAAGAAAGACGAGCAGGAAAATCAGGACCGTGGCAAGCGCCTTGGCGATTTCCTTGAAGCAGTCGATCGCTGTGCCAATCGTTCCGCCAAGCCAGTTGTCCGGCTTGACTTCGGCCAGAACCGGGGCCACTTCCTTCGGCTTCACCGACAGATTCACGCTGATCGTTGAGAGCGTCGCCTGATTCCGGAGGCCCTTAGATTGGGCATCTAAACTCTCGATCTCCTGCCGCACGTCGCTCAGCTTATCCTTGACCTCAAGCACTTCGCTGATCCGCTTTGCCTTCTTCATGATGTCTCGGTATTGAACTTCTTCAGAGCGCATCGTTTTAACGCGGGACTCCGTATCGATGACCTGGGATGTCACATCGGCCCCCGTATTTGAATCGTGGTTAACCTGTCCAAGCGCCTTGATCTGCTCAAGAACATTGGAATAACTGGCGACCGGCACGCGCAACGTCATGTTAGCGGTCTGTAGGGAGGGTTTATCTCCTTGAAGTTCACTTGTCTCGATGTAGCCGCCGGCCGCTTGGGCGTAGCGCTCCGCCCGAGTCTTGGCTGATTTCACGTCCTTCACATAGACGCCAACATCGCCGTTGTTAATGATCAGCCGTGGGGCAGCTTCTTTGGCTGCCATAAGAGTGGCTGTCGCCACGGGCGCAGATATCCGTGCCGTTGCAGGAGCGGCTCCTGTCAGGGCATCGTCGGCTTTGGCCGCGTCAGCCAGGCCACGGCTGCCGCCGCCACCAAAGCCTCCACGGGGCTGGTCCTGCGGTTTGAGGGCGAGCTCACCCTCGGCGTTAGCACCCGACGGCATGTGAAGAGTCGAATCAATGTTCTTCGGCGCTTTCGAACTCACAGCTCCATTCGCCTGAGCGAACGGAACTTGGCGCTTGGCCACTGCCTGGGGCTCAGACTGTAAGGATTTGCGTTGGTAGGCTTCTGCCCTCACCTTCTCGGTATCGTCACCAACGCGATTTGCGGCCTGGGGCCGCTCCGCCTCTTGAGCCGAGGCTGCCGCGGCACCCGAACCCGCGAAATCGTGCTTTGTGTCAGCAAGAGCCGGTGCTCCCCCTTTAACCATCGCAACATCGGTTGCCATGCCGCCCGCCTTCGGCTGGGCAAGCATGGGATACAGGACAGTCCCAATGATCATCACGCCAGCAGCGCTGGCAAGGACCCATCTCAATTTGAAAATGCTGGACGTTGGCCTCGACCTTCGACCGGTCTGGAGGGCTTCCAGTGTTCGCTCAAGGCCAACCGGCGCGTACTCAACGTTCGCAGTTCGCAAGGTATCGGAAATGGCCTTTAGCCTTTTTGCCTCGTCCCGCAGTGCAGGATCGGAATCGAGTGCGGCGCGCACTTCGGCGGCACGCTCTTCAGACAGTTCTCCGTCCAGATAGGCCTTGAGGTCGTCTCGGATACTCATGATTGGTCTCCCTGCGCATCGCCGAGCGACTTTCGCAATTGAAGGAAAGCGTGATGAAGGCGCGACTTAACTGTGCCCTCGGGAATGCCAAGAATCTTGCCCGCCTCCTCGTAACTGAGGCCCTCTACTTCCCGAAGCAAGACAACATGGCGGTGTTCGGGTGATAGCTTCGCAAACGCGGCTCGCAATATTTCGCGGTCAACGACCGCGTTCTCCTCCGACGCAGCGCCTTCAAGTTCACAAAGGGGCAGCGGCTCCGGAGTCAGTCTGCGTTTACGAGCCAGACGTCTGCATTCGTTATGAGCAATGCCTAGGAGCCAGGTCTTCAAGTCAGAGCGCCCTGCAAATTTGGAGAGCACTTTTTGGGCGGTAAGGAAAGTTTCCTGCGCTGCATCGGAAGCGGCGTCGATGCCGATGCGGCGAGCGCAGAAGCGAAAAACAGTGTCGTAATGATCCCGCGCGATCTGGCCTATGTCGAGCGGGGTTCTTTGCATTGATATTTCCTGGGCAAACTGCATCATAGTGACGCTCCAGGGTCGAGGAAAGAACGCCGAGGGTGGGGGGTTGAGCCTCCCCACCACCGCATCGGCCGGTCTAAAGTTCGTAAAAATTGGCACCATACACCTCTGGCATTTGGGCTCTTGCTGATAGGCTCAATTTGTTCTCGCATTCGCTCCACGTTAAGTGAGTGACCGCGAATTGAGCCTGCGTTCAAATGATCTGTGACAAACTGGCAATGTGCCGCATGAGAACGCCCGGATCAGCAGTGCCGATGCGGCAAAGTTTCGGGCTGCCGCCGTTTCCGTCGGTTTCAACTTAATCTCGACGATTCTCAAGCTGTTCGCCGCCTTACTCACCCATTCAGTGAGCTTATTCTCGGAAGCCATACATTCTGCGACCGATGTCGTAGCGTCTTCCATCGCCTATTTCAGCGTGAAGGCCGCCTCGGTCCCGGCTGACGATGAGCATCCTTTCGGGCATGGCAAGATCGAGAGCCTCGCCGGGTTCGCCGAGTCAATTTTCCTACTGCTCACTATGGGCTTTATCGCAAACGAAGCAATCAAGCGGCTAATGCACGGCGGGGAAGTTCATCAGCTCGGGACGGGCCTTGTAATCATGGGCTTGAGCGCTGTTGGAAGTCTGGCGGTTGGCCTATATGTGCAGAAAGCAGGGAAAGAGACGAGGTCGCTTGCACTTCAGTCGAACGGGCAGCACCTAATGGTTGACTGCATCACAAGCAGCGGCGTGCTGCTGGCACTCGTCATTGTTCGCTACACGTCCTGGAAGAACGCCGATCCCGTGCTTGCCCTGGTGTTTGCGGCCTGGATAGGCTTCAAT
>JBBQMJ010000426.1:0-3040 GCA_038328815.1 Fimbriimonadales bacterium
TCCTCATCGAAGGTAGTGTGCAAGGGCTGGTCAATCGCTACGGAAACCACGTGCTGATTTGGACGTTGCTCAGTCATCTCGGGTTACTGGCTCCGGTAAGCAACTCACACCAGTAATGACGCGCCTTGCCGGCTGAATAGTCCGAAATATTCAAATATATCGCCGCTTGGGTGGAATCGGAGGTGGCATAGGCGAGTCATCGGAACCGTCCCCAGCGCCCTTCATAACTTCCTGCGTTTCTTTCATTGACTTGGTTACAGCCTGCTTGAAGTCCTCTGGTAGTTGTTCAAAAGACACTGCGTCGCCATCAAATCCCTGGTCAATGTCGACATGAGCACGCAGTCCACCCGACTCTGTAAGCGAAAGCTTGAAAGTGTAAGTGGTTCGCCGGCCAACCTTGAAGAGCTTTGGGACGGCCATGTATTTATCTGTAAGGGGGTCGGCCGTTTGCGATTTCCGTATCGAGCTTGCTGCCATCATTTTGCCAAAACGGGCTGCTGTCATTGGCGAGGCAAACATCATGCTTTCGTCGTCGCCTCTAACAACTGTAGAACCACTCACTGTGAGTTTGACTACCGCTCCAGATGGGAGCCCTGCTGGCAAAGCGTCCGTTGGTTCCATCGCCGTTTCAGGTTCGTCGTAGCCCGCCATGGAATCGGATGAGTCTTGGCTAATAGTGGGGAATGGCCCATCCACGTCGAATCCCCGGCGAAGAGTACTGGTATTAAAATAGACCTGATGACTAAGGAATTCGAATTGGTCCGCGTTGAGGTTGCCAAGCGGTAGTCCGGAGGTCTTTGAAATAGCGTCCTTTTGGTTCGCATTAAGAAGGGCGTATAAGGCGAGGAGCGCGTTGCTTTGACCTATGCCACTGAACATCGAAGAAGCCATCCCAAAGGCTCGCTCTCGGCCTAACAGGCAGCCAACCACGATGGGCCACGTCATAAGCGAATCCACAGACTGTCCACCGCCGCTAAGACGATTTAGGGCATCTTGAGCCTTCATGTCGAGAGTTGGTATTTCGTCTGATAATATGCCGCTGAGCATGCTGGCAACTACTCGTCGGTCTAAGCGGCGAAGGATCGATGAAAGTGGTCTTGAGCTGTTGATCAAGATCCAGTCCTCCTGTTGATCGACGGTGAAGCTTTCCATCGTCTCGCCAATCTTGCGTGCACTTTCAATGGTCGGTTTCTTACCCGTGATGGCCAACATGGATGCTGTCAGTGTAGAGTCGGGCAAGGTCCCAACCAAATTGGAATCCGCGACATTTCCAAGCGCAAAGGCATAATCTGACGGAAAGAAACTCATCGGGTCATATTGAACGGGGTCTACAAGCTGCGCACGAATTTCGTCTGGAACTTTGGTGGCACTCCTTTTCAACGGATCAGCGGATGTCGCCTGCTTTAGGCTTTGATCACGTATAAAGGCACTGACCGGACATAAATCGAACGGAGCATCGCCTTTAAGGTCGAATTGACTGCCCCCGCCATACAGGCTCAGCATCTCGTTTGGATTCGACAGCGAGACTTCTTCCTGTTGGACAAAATTGCCCTTCTCGTCGATGACGCGGACTTCAAGCCCTTGGCCACCGCTCATACCGAAGGGGTCGAACATGCTTGCACTTCCGACGACCAACTCGAGCCTGTTGATCGGTTGATCAAGCTTGTCCGCCTTCATCGTCATAGCGAGAGGGGTAGTGTCCTCGTCCTCAGAATCTGCCGACTTGGGTTGTGGCAATTTAGCCACTGCCTCGGCCCAAAGGGTCTGATTCTGCACGAACTGCCCCAGCATGTCTGTGAAGTTTTGATCTAGTTGGGTTTGGTACGGCGATGGCGCTGTTGAAAAGACGACGCGGCCACTTAGCTGGCATTCGGCCAAAGTTCGTGGATTCATGCTTTCGAACGCTTGGTACGCTAGCCTGGTTATTGGGCTGAGCAACTTCGTCTTAGGTGATTGACCCGGTGGTTGGTAGGCTGAGTATCTGGAGGAGGCGTCAACTGCTTCTGGGTTCTTGGCGTAAAATCCTGCCAGATTATTCGCTGCAGCTCCGTCCCACGCTCCAGCATCTTGAAGCTTCTTGAGAATGTCGTCCTGAGCTTTCTTAATCTTTATCGAGCGCTCAGTGATCTCCTCTTCGCGCATCTTGGACTCGTCGGCATTGGTGCGGTCAAGGAATCTTACGCCGCGAGTGGTGATCCAACTTGCATGGTCGACGGTAGCGATTTTTTCCATCAATTGCGAAATCGAGACATCTTTGACGCTAATGACTAGAAGATCGTTGCCAGTGGCGAGCGTAGTCCGGATCGGTAATCCAGAAATCTTGGAAAGGTCTTTGATTACGATATACGCAGGGGTCGCGGGTGTACGGTAAGTCACCAACGTGGGCTTGTCTTGGGCACCCGCGATTGCGGAGCATGCTCCAAGTACCACAAAACCGATCAAGACCTTTGAGTAGGGGACGCTTTTCACCGCTGTTCCTCCATTGGACGCACAGCTCCATTGTATGCCCTGGGAACACCTTTTAGCTGAATCGTTATCTTTGTAGTCACGCAGCCTGACCAGCATCGGCTGGAAAGCCCTAATTCAGTTGAACGATCTCGGTCTTCCGAGTTTCGAATTCACTTGGTAAGCGATTTAGCGCATAGGCGTTTACGCCAAGCAATATGGCACCGAGCAAAACTGCGCCCACCTTCCACCGATCTTTCGCGAAGTAGCAGACGCCAACCCCAATTCCAATAGCAATGGGGGCAATAGCAGGAAGCACATAGCGGCCCTGGGCCTGGAAGTAGCTCATATTGAAGCGAAGGTAGAGCACTAGTATCAGGAATAGGAACAGCCCATTAACTGCATGCAAAGGCAAATACTTCTTCCAGTCGGTTTTCCTAAGGGTCAGGACCCAACCAACGGTGAGGATCAAGAATCCGACCAAGAGCATTCGATAGAGAATCTCAGTGTCCATCGCCCGAGCTGGCGGCCTTGGAACTCCCGACGAATTAAGGAAGATGTCCATGTAGCCGAAGGCGCCGAAGAAGCTTCGAAT
>JBBQMJ010000427.1:0-3018 GCA_038328815.1 Fimbriimonadales bacterium
CGTCATCCCTGATAAGCTGTCCGGCCCAACGCCAGTCATCATTTGCTGCCACGGCGGAGGAGGCAGCGCCGAGCGCGCCCTTCAATGGCTGGGAATGCAGAAGCTTTCCCAAGACAAAGGCGTCATCATCATCGCACCGAACGGGCAAAATCATCGCTGGAAAGCCTACGGCGAAGCCGGCGCCCAAGTCGATTTCGATATGTTCGCCAAGCTGCTGGACATGGTCCCACAGATCGGCGGCGATCCCAAGCGGGTCTACATAACCGGATTCTCAAACGGAGGCTTCATGGCCCAGCACATCGGTGCCATGTACGCGGACCGCATCGCAGCGATCGGTGCCGGTGGCTCGTCGGTCGCTCTAAGCACCGGCAACAACACCACTCACGAAAACCCCAAGCCCAAGCGCCCCATCCCCATCATGCTCTTCCGCGGCATGCTCGATGACACCGTTCCTTACAACAATGCGGATGTATGCACCCCGGCGCCCGATTCGCTGAAGTGGTGGGCCAAAGAAGACGGCCTCAACGGCCCCCTTAAGCACGAGGAATTGGGCAACGGCCTCGTAATGGCCGACACCTATGAGGACGCGGACGGCCTCATAGTGCAACTGATGAGCTTCAAAAAGCTGGACCACAACTGGCCGACGGATGTCGACGTCCAGACGGGAATGCACTTCAATGACGAGCTTTGGAAGTTCTTCTCGCAGTACTCGTTGAAGTGAGGTGGCGTAAAAACGTCAAGCAGCCCTGAAGCCTAATGCCGCTTAAGCGGTGGTGTCGGAGTTCGACCGTTCCTCAAATAAAGGTTCTTCGCCAAGTCTCGCTCAACGTGATAAAGCGTGAACCCTGTCCAGAACGGCGTCGGCGTTGTGTTGGCGCTCATTTGGATGTTGCGTGAATACGTGTTTAGCGTCAGACCTAGCGCCTGCACAGCCATCCGTTTGTTCCTTCCCGGGTCCGCGGCAAACACGTTCTTGACAGGCGTTTCCCCGTCCCAATGCCCGGCGAGAGTCGACGTGGTTGTCACAAATGTGGCGTCCGCGTTCCTAAGCCACGGGCCTTCAATGTTGACCGGCTGGGGCTTCCAAGCCCGCACTTTCGCCCAAGGGATCTCTGGAGACTGAGAAACGATGCGCCTGACCCAGTCCACCGAGGCCTTCGTCGCCGCATCGAATGCTTCCTTGTTCATCAGTCGGCCCGTACTATCCTTGTTCTCATCCTTGTGATAGAGCAACCCGGGTTGATCACCATCGGGATACCAACCCGAGCGAACGTCGAGTTTTAAGCGCTGAGCAGCGGGCACTTGATACCAAATTGGCGCCCCGGTCCCCGCCTTCTTGAGCCAGTTGGAATGCGAATAGAAGTCCTGAACGGCATGCAGGCTGGAACCTAGGATGGTCAATACGCATACGCTGCGAAAGCCCGGCTTGACACTCGGTTCAACATTCCACTTTCGCAAAGCGGCCAGCGTGTTCGCCTCAAGCGTCTTCCATTGCCACTCCACTTGGGCCTCGCTTGTCAGGGCATCGAAGTGAAGCCGTGCCACATCTTCGTTTCGGACGCCGTAAAGTCCGCTCGGCCACCCCGCAGGCTGCGTTCCAAGCGCATACTTGTAAGCCTCATTCAAATCCGCCGCGGCAAAAAAGTCAGTCAGATAGTTGCCGAACTGAGCCATCAACCTCGCATCCGAAGAGAATCCGTTCTGAACCATCCCAATCCTCGTGGCATCCATATGCCATTTCGTGTCGAAGGCGGGGGATGGAGCAGCAAGTGTTGCCAAAGACAAGGCCGCCGTTACGCGAACGGAAGTGCGAAGTCGCCGAGGGAGCCGTATCCCAGAAGTGTTCACAACTATATGACGCTTCGGCAGGCCGAATGGCTGGCCGTCTTGGATGCTCTTCAACACGAACGAGTCGCCGCGTTTCGCCAGATGTACTCACGCGATGGATAGCGTCTCATGAACTCGTTTGAGCCTGGCCCATCTTCCTTCCTTTGCATAGGGAGATGACTCCACACTCATCCTGTTCCCCTGGTTTGGGCCAGAGAAATTGGAGGGGAACCGCCGACGAAATAGAGAACGTAGTCGCCAAAGCCAGCAGACTAGGAACGGTGTCGGATATTAAAGTCGGCAGGTGCTTGAAAAGTTTCCGTGATTGGTTCGAGCAATTGAGGCGGACGCGGATGTACACAAGGGAAATCTTTCTCGATAAAGTAGTGGAGGGGAGGGTCATCCGAGGTCGCAAAGTAGACGCCTTCCGAATCGGGTAAGGAGAGATGGGTGATCTCTTCGGACGGTATCTCGACGCGTACAGACGGCCCGGAAATAGTAATGTTTGGCACTATGCCCGTCTGGACCACCACCTCCCACCCTCCCGTCAAGGTCAGCGACGCCCTAAGATCCTGCCCGCCAAGCAACTGTTCAAGTTCCGCCGGGGTGATTCTGAGGCGAAGACTATTGCTCGTCCAACGTACTTTCATCGTCTATGCCCTTAGTATTGAAACGACCCTCGACCAGAAAGTCATGGCTGCAGTATGTCGTAAGCCTCTGAGACCTGGAATCAATGCCCTTCGAATCCTTGGTAAAGGTCCCGCATGTTGCTCGATGCAAAAAGCATTGACTTCCCATCGCCGAACTCGTGACAGAATGCTGCAGTGGACATCGAGGGGGTTCTGCTTGCAGGAGGCCGTAGCGAGCGAATGGGCGCGGACAAGGCTAATGTGCTTTTCGGGGATGAGCCGATGGGTGCGAGGGCCGCAAGGTTGCTCGCGTCGGCCGTAGGCAAAGTCACCGTAATTGGTCGCTATCCCATACACGGATACCACTTTCTAGGCGACAAAGAGGAATTTGCCGGCCCTCAACACGCTCTAAGGCAATTCAGCCCAACTGCGGAGCTTGTATTCGTCCTGTCATGCGATTTGCCCCTCTTCTCACCAAACATTGTTTCAGAGCTTCAAAAGGTGATCGGCGAAGCTCAAGCAGCTGTCCCCTATGTCGATGAAAGGATGCAGCCGACGTGTT
>JBBQMJ010000428.1:0-3016 GCA_038328815.1 Fimbriimonadales bacterium
GATCTCCGCCCACACCCCATCCTCGACGCGGCGTCATAGTCAGTGGAAAGTGGGCTTGGCATGGCAAACTCCGGATGGTATGCCATTTTGAAACAACTCGTGACGCCGCTGGCAAGCCCCCGCGAGTCAGCATCATCAATACTTGGTATAAGCCGCCAAATCGCAGGGATGACGAACGTTAATGCTGAAGAACTGAAGCTTCTTGATATTCCTTTACCAGATCTTATTGTCCAAAATCGGATTTTCGGAGAACTTAGCGCCTCTGTGAGCGAACGAGACAGACTGTTTGAAGAGGCAGACGAGCGTTTGGCTTCAATAGACAGTATCGTTGTCAAAGAGGCGGGATTGCCAACAAACCCTGACGTCAAGAAAGTGTTTGGTTTGCGTCGCAATGGGATGCGCGGCACTCTGACGCCGGAAAGATACTCAGTCGTGCCACTTGAGCAGGACATAGGTTCTTCGGCCACTTTGGCAGACGCTGGCGAGCTCGTAAGGTTGAAGGTCAATCCTTCGAAGGGGGGCGCTGCCGATAAAGTTGAGTGGATCAGGATTGACGACCTTGAAAATGAGCCGACAGGTGTGACGCGAACGAGAATTTTGCTCGCCGAAGATATTCAGAGTGCGCTGATTGAAGTGCGGCCCGGGGATCTTCTTGTTGCGAGGCTTGGACCGACAATCCTGAATGGAAAGATCGTTTTGGCTCCGAGCTCCGGAATGAAATTGTTTGCATCGGCAGAATTCTTGGTAGTCCGGGTGAACCCGAGTTGGGATACGACATTCCTGCTTTGGCTTCTGAAAACGCGACTTTATCGCAAAATTATGTATGCACGAAGTGGCGGTGGTACACCAAGCCGGTATCGCTTGGATGCGACTGACTTTCTTTCAATTCCGGTGCCGGTAATCCCAATCAATAGGCAGCGCGAGATTGCGATCGAGTGTGAAAGTGCTGTTGCCGATGCCATACGTCTTCGAGAGCAGGCGCATCTTGTGTGGCAAAATGCCCGCCAGCAGTTCGAAGCCCAATTGTTGAACGGAATTGCGTAATGATCCTGTCGGGTATCCTTCATTCCTCGCTGGGCGGGTTCATGGTGATCAGGGGCGTGGCCCCTTTGGGCGAACTGGCCCGCTGCTCCCGCTTTGACCCCGCCTATCAACGCAACCTGATCACGACCCACAAGGAAGAGATCCAACGCTTCCTTGCGGACCGTCAGTTCCTGTTTTTCCCCGAGGTGGTGCTGTCGGCCTCGCTCAAGTTTGACTTTGAGAAAGCGCGAAACCGGGCCGTGGACCCGCTGGGTGATCTGTTCACCGGCAAGGGGTTCGCCTCGAATATCAACGGCCTCAAGATCACCGTCCAGACCACAAAACTGCCCAAGGCGCTGCAAACGGTCGGGGGTGTCAACGCCCCCACTCTCGTTTATCTGGAATTGCCAGATGGCGAACTGGACGCGAACGACGATTTGAAACTGTTCCGCATCGACGGAAACCACCGCCTTAGCGCCGCCAAAGACCTGAAGCCGGGGCAAGAAACTTACGCCTTGGGGACCCCGTTTTGCGTTGTTTTGCATCAGGACCCGGTGCTCGCAAGGCAGTTCGAAAAGGTGGTGTTCCACAACATAAACGCCAAACAAATTCCCCTGACCTCGGAAGAGAACCTGCGGCTGATTCTTGAAGAAGGTGAGGGATCGCTGTTCAAGGATGCTGATCTGGTCAGCAACCCCAGCTTAGGCCCTGGCTATCTGATGGCGCGAAAGCTGCTGCCCGAGTTCGACCCTCGGTTCCTGCGGGGCTTAAAAAAGCACTTTGAGAACCGCCACACGCTGGCGCTTGGTCTGTCGCAGTTCTTGATGGCCAAGGATGATGCGTTGGGCAAAGCGGCAACCGTCGAAGAGATCGCTGCACAGATCGTGCCGGTCCGCGAGGCGTTGAAAAAGACCAACGCAATGTATGAAGAGCCTCGCCATGCCAACTTGCGTGAAGCTGGTTGCCATGGCGTCCTGACGGCAGCCGTTCATTTCGCCTTCAAGAATGATGGTGCGCAGCTTCCAGCCTTCGCCCGCTGGGTGACCAGTAATCGGATCGACAAGCTGAGTCCTTCGACCACAACACGGGGTCTGGGCTACCACTATCACCTCGGCAAGACCCAAGCCGTCGATGCGGCAAGTTTGGTCGAGGTGTTCGAAAGCATCTTGGAGGCTCGTCGCCGCGAAGTTTTCGTGTCCATGGAGTTCGGGCCGCACACAGACGCGGTTTATAAGGCAATCGAAGAGGCCATTGCCAAGCTTAATGAAAAGCATGCGCTCAAGAAACTGGACCTAGAGCTAAAGCCGATCCGGATCGACCGGGTCGTCAAGGGCCATTCCTATACCATCGATGACGAGATTCTTAGCGTGATAGACGGTTCTGGTCTTTTGATCGCTGACCTGACGCAGGGGAACAAGAACGTCTATCACGAAGTCGGCTTCATGATGGGCTTAAACAAGGGGCGCGGCGGAGCGCAGGACAACTTCATTTTGATTGCGGACAAGAATAAACTGGCGGGCGACGGCGCAATTGGCTTCAACCTGCGGGCGTGGCAGCAGCTTCGGTTTAACGATACGCTGGAACTGGTGGTCAATTTGGTCGATGCGATGGAAGTATTTTTCCATCTTAAAGCGGCGGATTAATGAAGACGTTGACGAGCATAAATCGACGGAACAGAGATCAGCCCTTTGACAAGGCTGGATGGAGGAGATGTGAGTGACATAAAGCTCTTTCAAATCGCTCCAGGCTCAATTTCCGAGATTACAGGGACAACCGACACCGTCGAAAAGTCGGTGCAGGCCCTGTTCGAGAAGAATCTTGAGGCGCTGCTAGGCGTCCGCTTCCTGGCAACCGAATATACCACCACCCATGGCGGCCGGATCGACACGTTGGGACTGGATGAAAACGGCTGCCCGGTGATCCTGGAATACAAGCGCGCCAGCAACGAGAACGTAATCAACCAGGGCCTCTTCTACCTCGACTGGCTGATGGA
>JBBQMJ010000429.1:0-2988 GCA_038328815.1 Fimbriimonadales bacterium
ATGGTGCTTTGGATGCGAGTCGACTAAGAATCTCGAAGCTAGACGAGTGGCTCGGCTTGCCCATGGATGATGCGGCAACGTGCGAGACTTACCTTGCCGAGCGAATATTGACCCCGCTCGGCGTTACTAGCGCCCGCTATCTTTCCTTTAACAGCGAGGCTCCAGACCCGGTAGCTGAATGCGCCAGGGTTGCCTTAGAGCTAGAAAGCACAGGTCCCTTCGACCTCTGCATTCTGGGCATTGGAGTCAACGGGCACTTGGGCTTGAACGAGCCGGCGGACGAAATGACTCCGCATGCGCATGTGGCTATCCTGCAGGCAACCACCATGGACCACCCAATGTTGAACGAAGCTGGTTCGCCGCCAACAAGCGGTCTAACATTCGGGATGGAAGACCTGCTGAGCTCGAAAAAGATTCTCCTGCTGATCACTGGCGGCGGCAAGGAGGCCGCAATAGAGGCATTGAAGTCCGGCCAAGTCACCTCACAGGCACCAGCGACATATCTTTGGCAACACGAAAACGTCGTCGTAATCGAAAGGACAAATTAGCTAATCGTTAAGCTTGCGCTGTGCTCTTTGATCCTTGGTAACAAGGCGTCTGCAGTTCGCTGCAGGCCGTCTCGCAAAGTCACTTTGGCTGCCCAATTGTTCAGCACCTGATGGTTCCGCGTTAGGTCCGGTTTTCGTTGCTTAGGGTCGTCTTGCAACGCGGGCAAATGCTGGATAATGCTTTTCGATCCGGTGACCTCAAGCACGATTTTCGCAAACTCCATGACGGTCTGCTCATCCTGCGATCCTATATTCACGGGCTCGTGAAAGTCGGCATTTGCAAGTCGCCAGACACCTTCAATAATGTCATCTACGTAGCCGAAGCTACGTGTCTGTGAACCATCGCCGTAAATTGTAATGGGCTCGCCCATGATTGCCTGCTTCAAGAAGTTGGGAACCACGCGCCCATCGTTCAGCCTCATGCGCGGACCATAGGTATTGAAGAACCTCACGATGCGTGTGTCTAGCTTATGGAAGTTGTGATAGGCCATCGTCATCGCTTCGGCGTATCGCTTGGCCTCGTCATAGACACCGCGTGGTCCTACAGGATTCACGTTGCCCCAATAGGTTTCTGGCTGCGGTGATACCAAAGGATCGCCATAGACTTCGCTTGTTGAGGCGAGCATGAACTTCGCTCCCTTCTCCTTCGCCAAACCTAGCGCTTTATGAGTTCCCAAGGCGCCGACTTTCAAGACTGGAATCGGAAAGAGAATGAAGTCGACCGGGCTAGCTGGGCTTGCGAAGTGGAAGACGAAGTCGACCGGGCCATCAATAAAGAGGAATTCGGTGACGTCTTGCTTGATGAATCGCACACGAGAGTCGCCAGCGAGATGGGCAATGTTATCGGTCGATCCAGTGATCAAGTTGTCGACAATGACAATCTCGTAGCCTTCCAAAAGAAGCCGGTCCACTAAGTGAGAACCCAGAAACCCCGCCCCGCCAGTGACAACCGCTCGCATATAGTGAGTATGAACGCTGTCGACATTTCTTCTGCGGTCTCAAACAGTACAGATCTATTATCGTCGGCTCCCTTTTTGGAGGTTTCGGTAAGCCTCTGGGAGCCTTGCCCACGGGTGGCTTGGGTCAGAATCGCCATCGCTGTCGATGACGCCCCAATCGATAATTCTCTCAGGATCTAGGTCGAGTTCGTGTGAAAGCTCAGTAATCTCCCGCTCCAAGTGGCTGGTCAAGTCCTCGATTTGGGCAAGCCTCGGAATCGGGTTTCTGAGCCAGGCAATCGTCTCGTAATGAATATCTCCGACGAGGCCCTTGGGATCGATCGCAACGTAACCCGTCGGGCCGAGGAGGAGATTCTCGTGATGAAGGTCGCCATGAATGAAGCCCTTGAGAGGCGCTGAAGCATTAAGCCCTTCGGCTTCATCGCTGTTCTCCCAATAGCCGGGGAGAGGCATCAAACCGTCGCAAGGGATTTTTCGCATGCCGAGGAAGTGGTGGACAAATATCTCGCGCATGGAATCAAAGGTCATCGTCTGGTCGGCAAGTTTCTTTCCGGGTCGAATGCGTTGCATTAGGAGGCTGCCAGTGGGTTCGTCGAAGTCGAAGATTTCAGGACCTCCGAAATTGGCGAGCCTTCGCGCCGCGAAAAATCCTGTGGTCTGCTCTTCGCCCCGAAAAGGAACCTTAGCGACGCGCTCGCCACTGGCATACACGCGGGCACAATGACCGCCGGGTAGTACGTCCAGATTCTCGAGCATATTCCATCGCCTGAGAAGGGTCTCGTCGGGCTCCGGCAGGCTCATTCGTACAGGTTACTCGGGGGCCAGCCAGCGAAAATTCCCAATTTGAACTGATACGAGCCCGGATTTGGATGGCGGCAACGAAGTTCAGCGCCTGAGTCAATTATGGGGGCTTTGCCGTGTCACGCCGATTTGTAACGAAATTCCCTGCGGTGAAATGACTTTCTCCAAGAAATCATTGGGCTGTTCACATTACTCTTGACCAAGTTCTTGGGCGTTGGCGATCACTTTTGTTTCATGTACTTCTATGGCCCTACTCGTTTCCAGAGTGGTCCGTTGCTGTGTCGGTAGCCGCGGCGGAGATTACGGCATGAATATCCACGCGAAGGCTGTTCCTAAGCCCGCATCGCTCGTGGTGCTAGGACTTGAGTCGATCGGCCCTCTGAATCGCCGCTGTGCTAAGCGCACTCCTTATTCCCACTATGTCGCCTGTGACGTATAATCAAACGTCGCAGTGCGGCCTCGTAGCTCAGAGGATAGAGCGCCTCCGTCCTAAGGAGGGCGTCGGGGGTTCGAGTCCCTCCGAGGTCGCCAGTTTTGAACCTGTCCGTTCTGGACACATGGTTTACGTTTTGTTCCGGACACATAGGTTACACCTTGTGCACCGCAAAGGGATTTTCAAGGGGCTGAAGGGTTTTCTCCTCGAGGTCTACGTAGCCTAGGTCAAAATCCATGAAGGACAC
>JBBQMJ010000430.1:0-2988 GCA_038328815.1 Fimbriimonadales bacterium
CTCAGGCCATCAATTCGGTCGATCTTGCCGTGATCGTAATTCGCCTCAACCTTCTTCAACGTGGCCTGAACATCGGCGACGGTTGAGTTCACTTCACCACTACAGGGGTAGTTCTTGATCATCTCGCCAACAAGGTCACCAAGGGACCTACCGGTCTTTGAAACAAGGCGAGACACAAGAAGGAAGGGGATCATCCCACTGTCGCAATACCAGTGGTCTCTAAAATAGTGATGCGCGCTCATTTCACCGCCGTAAGCAGCATTGACCGCCCGCATCTTCTCCTTGATGAAAGCATGTCCGCTCTTGCAAACCACGGCCGTGCCGCCCAACTTGTGCACAATGTCCAACGTGTTCCAGGTGAGACGTGGATCGTAGATGATGGTCTGGTTCGGATCCGCTGTGAGCAACGCCTGTGCAAGCAGCCCCACGATGTAATAGCCCTCAATAAAGTTGCCGTGCTCGTCAAAGAAGAAGCATCGGTCATAGTCGCCGTCCCAGGCAACACCAAAATCGTGATGACTAGCCTTGAGAACCTCAATCGTCCCCGCGCGAGACTCCTCAAGAATCGGATTAGGAACCCCGTTCGGAAAGTTGCCGTCAGGTTCAAAATGTCTCTTGTCAATCTTCAGAGGCAGGTGCGGCAGTAGGTCATTTAGGGCAACTCCCGCGGCTCCATTTCCGACGTCGCATAAGATATGAAGCGGCTTCAATTCGTCCGGCCGCACGATCTTCAGGAGATGCTGGACGAAGTCGTCGTAAACGTTCTTCTTGACAATGTGCCCTTGACCCTGGCGCTCCCACTTCTTTTCAAAAGCCCGACGCTCAATATCCAGTAGGCCCGTGTCACCGGAGATTGGCCGACTCTCCTTGGTGACCATCTTCATGCCGTTGTACTCCGGCGGGTTGTGGCTAGCCGTGATCATGACGCCGCCATCAAACCCGTAAAAGGCGGTTGCGAAGTACACCATTTCTGTGCCTACCATGCCGAGGTCCGTGACTTCGACGCCAGCATCGTTCAGCCCTCGGGACAAGGCAGCGTTTAGGTCTGGGCCGCTTAAGCGAATATCGTGTCCAATACAAACAGTCTTAGCCCCCGTCTGATCGGCAAAGGCGCGCCCAATGTCATAGGCGATTTCAGGATTGAGCTCCGATGGCACCTTGCCTCTCACGTCGTAAGCTTTGAAGCAAGGTAAGAACTGGCCCATTGGACTTGTGATACCCGATGGTGTATGTTCCCCGCAAAGCGCTGGCTCAAAGGTAACCTAAACCTAATGGGAGCAAAGCTACTCGGTGCCCACATGCCCACCTCAGGAGGACTCGGCAAAGCCCTTATAAGCGGCAAAGCTATTGGCTGCGACGCCGTTCAAGTCTTCACCTCTAGTCCCCAACAGTGGCACTCCAAACCGGTGACCCCCGAAATGGTTGCGGCGTTCAAGGAGGCCCAGAAAGAGACCGGCATAACCGAAATCGTTTGCCACGACAGCTATCTAATCAACCTGAGCGCTGTGCTGGACGAGCAACGTGAAAAATCGATCAATGGCCTCAAGGCAGAGATGGGTAGGTGTGGACAATACGGAATCCGCTACGCGGTTTCCCATATCGGAGCGCGAACGGGGCAAGAAGAAGACATAGCCCTAAACAAGGCTGCGAGTGGCATCAAGGAAGTGCTCGCGGAGACTCCAGAAAGCGTCGTCCTTCTCATGGAGACAACGGCGGGCCAAGGCTCTGCGCTCAACTCCAAATTCGAGGAGATCGCTCGCTTGCTCGACATGGTCAAGAATCCGAAGCGGCTGAGCGTGTGCTTGGATACCTGCCATATCTTTGTCGCGGGTTACGATATCCGAACAAAAGAAACTTACGAAAAGACTTTTGCTGAATTCGACCGTTTGGTAGGCCTCGATAACCTCAAAGTCATCCACTGCAACGACAGCAAGAAGGACCTCGGCTCCAAAGTCGATCGCCATGAGCACATCGGCGAGGGCTGTATCGGGCCAGAAGGATTTAGGCTGCTCGTCAACGACAAGCGATTTGAAAATATCCCCATCCTCTTGGAAACCCCTGAAGCCCCAGAAGGGCACGAGAAGAACCTGAAAACGCTGCGGAGCTACTTCTCCTGATGGCCGAGTTGACCGCAGAGATTGTCTCAGTCGGAACCGAGCTCCTGCTTGGTCAAATTGTCGATACACATGCGGCGACAATGGCAAGGCTCCTCGCCGAATGCGGCATCCCATGTCTGCGGAGGCATACCGTCGGCGACAACATGGAGCGAGTCGTCGAGACCCTTAAAGACTCCTTAGATCGCGTGAATCTTGTCGTCACAATAGGCGGCCTGGGCCCGACGCAAGATGACCTAACGCGTCCTGCGATCGCTCACGCTCTTGGAGACAAGCTCGTCCGAGAGCCCGCGGTCGAAAGACAGCTCCAAGCTTTTTTCGCCAAGCGGAATGTTGCCTGGGTTGAATCGAACGCTAACCAGGCTGACCGCCCCGAAAGTGCATCCCTGATCGACAACCCTAACGGCACCGCACCAGGCCTCCTTTGCCAGAAGGACGGAAAGGTCGTCATCGCTCTTCCAGGACCCAAAGGGGAATTCGACCCCATGGCCTTCGGTCCAGTGAAAGCTTTCCTTGCGGATAAGGTTGGGGCGCAAGTCATCCATTCCCGGGTTCTTCGGATTTGTGGCATGGGTGAGAGCACTGTTGAGGCAGCAATCCAACATCTCTTGCAGGCACCCAACCCAAGCGTCGCACCCTACGCTAAGACCGGCGAAGTACACCTGCGAGTTACAGCAAAGGCGCCAAGCGTTCATCTCGCTGACGCAATGCTAGACCCTGTCGAGCTAAGTATCAGGGCCGTGTTGGGCAACGCGGTTTATGGCGTGAACGACACGACGCTGGAAGAAGCCGTTCTCCGCGAGCTTCGCGAGGGCAAAGGGACGGTTGCGGTCGCGGAGAGCATGACGGGTGGATGGCTGGGCCAAAGATTTTC
>JBBQMJ010000431.1:0-2979 GCA_038328815.1 Fimbriimonadales bacterium
AGAGAGCAGCCCGGTGACATAATACTCGCGCCCCGTGACATCAAGCATGGCGCGATCGCCAAGAATGAGACGGAGCGAGAGCAGGGCTTGGGGAGTGGCGCCATAATGATAATCCCGCTCATCCGCACGTTGGACGCTGCCGGCTGCGCCATAACCGACGCCGCCAAGGGAAGTCCCCTGAAGCGCCACGTCCTGGGAGAGCCAGGTCTGCCAGGTGGTCCCGAGTGAGAGCGCGGTCGTTGAGACGCGAAATATTTGCGGTGCGATATAGTCGTAACTCCCGTAGAGGCCCCAGATGCCGCGCGTGGATTCGCCCGACGCATAGCTGGTACCGATCAGAAGCCCACGCGTCTCAATGCTTTGGATCGTGTTGGCCGTTGTACTGGTCAGTTGGATGTCAAAATAGTCGAACGGCCGTGTGTAGGTATAGCCAGGCTTTCCCGGAAGCCCGTAGGTAAACGTAACGGCCCCGGTGGCTCCCTGCTCTTTGATGGAGGACGAGACATTCTCGCTACCGGAGGTCAGCGTGCCGCCGACTTGAAGTCGCAGGAAAGTCGCTGGATTATGGCTCGGATAGACTTCGTCGAATCGGTTGCCGAACGCAAGGCGATTAAAGGCTGTGGGCGGAGAGATGACGGCGGCTGCCAGTTCCCGCCAGAATCCCGGCTTGCCGTTGTCGCCGCTCTCCAGCAACAGATTGGCCATGCGGAAGAGGGGCTCGCCCAGGAATGTTCCGCCAAAGGTGGTCGTGATTTGATCGTTGATAGAGGGTAGGGTCTTCTCGCCGGCGATTTCCCAGAGAAAACTTCCCGCGCCCGCATACAGCCATGATTCCCAAAAATTGAGGCGGCTCGATCGAGCTAAGCCAAAGTAGACTGTGCCACCGTAGGGGTGCCCGAACTGATTGACGGAGAACTGGTCCTTGTCGAGGACCCACTTCGAGTCCGTCAAATGCGTGTGAATGGTGTTGCCGGTGGTACGGTATTCATCTTTTGGCTCGGTGTAATGCCGATCATACAGGTTGAGCAGAAAGCCGTAGGCGAGGATCTCCCCCACCGGTATGAGATAGCTCCTGCCGGGCCTCATCTCCCAGGACGGAGACTGTTCCGACCCCTCAGGGTCGGGCGGGCCGATAGGAACGGCCTGCGGTGGTGCGGGCGACGTTGGCCCGACGACAGAGGTAGGATCCTGCGCGAGGCCTGTACCAGGCGCCACAAAGGCAAAGACGAGGGCGCCGATGAAGAACAGTATCACGCGCACATTTAAAATTGAGATGGACAAGTTGTCACTCTTTTCGCCAGATATCGCGATTCAAACTGCTAGGATCAGATTGCTCGCCCGGAGCTACATGTTAGGCTTGGGATGAAGGATATGCTGATCAAAATAGCTCACGTGTGATGAATTGTAATAGAAGGCCGAGTGACTCGGCGGCGGCGGACATCAGCGATGCTAGTCGTGCAAGATGATTGAGGAGTGAACTGTGCACTTCCATTCTGCCTTGTAGTGAATGAGGCCCAACTTCCTGAACTTATTTAAAAAGAAACTCACGCGGAAGCGCGTGGTGCCGACCATGTTGGCCAGCGTGTCTTGGCTGATCTTCGGAATGACCGGCTCCGGCTTACCTTCTTTCCCATAGCGAGCCAGCAACAGAAGGATTCGCGCCAGCCGCTTCTCGGACGAATTGAAGAAATGATCAACTCAGTCCGCTTGGATACGCGCATTGCGAGACAGCAGATAGGCCATAAACCGCTCGGAGAAGCTGGACTCATCGTGGAGCACGCGGATAATAGCTGCCTTCTCAATGCGCACAATCGTGGATGTGCCCAGTGCGGTGGCAATCGCCATACGTTTCCTTTGCCCGACGAGGCAGCCTTCACCAAAGAAGCTGCCTCACGAGAGCCTCTCCAATAGAAACACGCGGTGGAGAGGCGCCTCTCCACCGCGTGTTCGCAGACAGACTTTCGACTGATTTACTCGGTCTTGGCTTTAAGTTCTTTGGCCTCGCCTTTGATTCGTTCTCCGGCTGATTTTGTGTTTCCCTTCGCCCGTTCCATCGTACCTTTCATGTCATTTCCTTTGGCCTCTTCCATTTGGGCTTTCGCCTCCCCTTTGCCCTTTTGAGCCTTCGCGTTCGCTTTTCCCTTCATGTCTTCAACTGCAGCTTTCGTGTCATCAGCTTGAGCGACACCCTGAATACCAACGAAGACAAATAGAAATGCCATGGCAACCATCGTAATTTTTCTCACGGGAACCTCCCTGTAAAAGTTTGAAACGTTGTAGTCTTACGTGATGGGCTACCCCACCATCAGTTGACCTTCGCAGTATGCTTGATGAACCCGGCAGAAGCTGGTCAATATTGCTCAGTACAGGGTGAATAAGTTTCTGCAGTTTTAATGCGCCGGAGGGTCTTCGACGGGGGGTAGATTTGAAATAGCCGGCCCATTGACCACTGTCCCAGACATATCGAATCGTGATCCGTGACAAGGGCAGTCCCACGTTTTTTCTGAATGGTTCCACGCTACGATGCCTCCCAAATGAGGACACACTGCTGACTTTTCGTGCAGCTGACCTGCATCATCGCAATAGACGGCAATCTTCTTCAAACCGCGGCGGACCACGGCGCCGGAGCCGGGGGGAACTAATACATCTTCCTTGACGTCCCCCGGGGTAAGCCAATCAACATATTGTGCGGCCATATTGAGGGTTTCCTTGGCAAAGGTGTTCAACGCACCTATGGTCTTCCGGGATGGATCATACAGAGTAGACCAAGCATTGTCGCGACCTTGAATGAGGTCGGTGAGCAACATGCCGGCAATGGTCCCGTGCGTCATGCCGTTACCAGAATCCCCGGTCGCAATGTAGACGTTTGCTTCGTCCATGGGATTTCGTCCGATAAAGGCCAGGCCATCGACTGGCTGCATGACTTGGCCGGACCAGCGGAATACAATATCCGTCATCATCGGAAAACGGGCCCGTGCC
>JBBQMJ010000432.1:0-2975 GCA_038328815.1 Fimbriimonadales bacterium
ATTTCCTATCTGTGATGTCGCGGTATATGCTTTGGATCCGCCCGTCGCTCTGGAGCTTGGAACGAATTTCAACCCATAAAGCGGAGCCGTCTTTCCGCTGAAGCTGCCACTCGCTCTGGGTTGTTTTGCCCGCCTTAATGAGTTCCAAGGACCTGGCAACTCTCTCGTGTTCCGACGTCCGGTCTCCCAATCTGCTCCCCAGAATATCCCCGCGAGTTAGTTGCAGCATTTGTTCTCCTGCTGGGTTCACATCAAGATAAATCCCTTCGAGACTAAACGAAAAGATGCCGTCCACCGCTTCATTTATAAGGGCACGACTCTGCTCTTCGCTTCGACGAACTGCCTCTTCTGCGCGAATACGATCCGAGATGTCCATAATCGCAAACAAATCATATTTTTCACCTTCTATCTCGATAAGCTTTGCAAAGACCAGGGCCTCAATTTCATCGTCCTTAGCATCAATGAAGCGGGTTTGAAAGCCGACGGCTTCTCCGTGTTCCTCAAGAATAGCGATCAACCTATGGGGATCTTCGGGTACGGCCCAAAGCTTACGGGTTCGGGCGGTTGTATCAGGCCTTCCTTCGTGGAAAGGGCCAAACTTTTCGTTCATCGCAATATTGGAATCGACCATTAAGCCGTGCGGGAATTGGCTGATGCCAATCGGTATCGGTATCAGATCTAAGGTCAACCGAAATTTCTCTTCACTTTTCTTGAGTGACAGCTCGGCTCTGTGCAGTTTGTTGAACTCCACAAGCAACAGGCTCTGGCGGACCATCGCGAGGATTACCACGATGATTGCCCCTGCTCCGATGCTCACTTTCATCGACTCGTGGACATCTGGAACCATGAAAGTCAGCCCAACCGCGATGGCACTGACAATCACGATCAGCAATGGTTGAAGATGCAAGATCGCATCACAAATCTGCTGATAACGAGGCGATTGCGATTTCTCGGTCCGCCAGTTGAGAGCCCCATATCCCTGCGCTAGGGCGGCAAATGAGACGACGGAATTCAACCAAGATCTGTCGACCAACTTATCGTCCAAAAATAGCGAATTCCATTTGAGCCAAAGCACTCCATTGACGACCAGAGCCATGAAAAATATGGGCCAACCGCGACTGCGTTTGGGGCGAACGGCAAGAATCACTCCGAGGCAAATACTAGCGGTTGTCATTAGCGCCACTGGATAAGCCGACAGAACGAAAAGCTGTAGTTCTGTGCGGTCCCCGCGGCGAGGCAGATAATAGGCAAGAGTAAGGGCGATGATCGCTACGCTGGGCCCAAGCACATCAAGAGCGAACGTACGAACCTCACTGGGAGACAACTTGGCTCGAATTGATGTGATGAGGCCAACGGCAATGCAAGGACCCAACCAGATATAGAACAAGTCCGAAACGCCAGGAAAGGTATTGGAATTGAGAGCTACCTGGACGTCCCAGATAAGTTGCCCGACCGTGTAAATCGTGAGCCCAAGGGCAAACCATTTGATGGTGGGCTTTTCCGACTTAGGGGCAGTGCGATATCCTAACCAAGCCAACCCAGCCCCCGTGGCGTAGGCTACGGTCCAATGGATATTGTCGAAGAGCTCTTTTAGCGGCTTTGCGGCAACAATATGCGATGCCACGATCGCAACAACTACCAAAGCTACGCATATTGTGAAAATCAGCCGCGCCGATCCGGGGATCGGTGTGTTTGCAGCGTAAGACTCTGATTGATTGGTCTTCAAGCGCTAATCCGAGACATAGAACCTGATCAAATTGTAGCCGGGGTCATTATCACCGCGTCCGACCGGCCTTACATCCTAAGACGTAAGAATATATCATTCTCTCCCGACTTGCGCGAGGTTAACTGTGCCATAGTTGCTGATCCTCGTGCAATTAGGGGTTTAGGCTCGAAAGTGTGTTCGGAGCCATGCCAGTCCTTGGGCCGAGCAGAGCGCTACGCCGACGCTCTTAAATAGGCTTCCTTCAACCAGGACTCTAACTCGCCGTCAAGATCGGAAAGGAGCTTTACGTCGATCTCGTTATGGAACCGGTTTGCAGAGACCCGCTCACTCTTCGCAACTCTGTCCCCTTCCAATGAGCGACTGAGGACCACATTGAGGCGAAGGCTATCTTTTCGCGGGTGAACACCAACAAAAGCTGAACTTCCCGCCACGATATGTAGGGACGTCTTCTTCTCTTCGACTTCAAACGTCCCAATTGATTCGAGGAGCCCGGTGAGGCCATGAAATAGCGCACGTTGAACTTCGGAACCAGCGAAGAGAGCCGGAACGATAGCATCCATGCTTACAGTTTAATCCGAATTCAGCCCTTTAATGTCGCCCCGAATAGTAATGTGCCCGTGCTTTAGCTCGATAGACTCGAGAGTAGCTTCGATTGGCAAGTCCTTCACATCAAGCACGGGGTTAATGTCGTCCAGTTGTCTTTGCACGAGCTTCTGCACCGCAGACCCTAGCTTGCCCACGGATTTCAACCGGACAAAAAGCTGGCTCTTGCCAACAATCTCGAATGCGCACTCGGCGACGACCTTAATGGTGACAACAAGCTTTGCGTTCGCCATGACGAGCAGCCTCCCGTCATCGATCGCAACTTCAAAGTCCTTGATCTTGGACGGCGCCTTCGTATTTAGAAACGAGGCTATGGAAGTGGTGCTCACTGTAACTTCCAGCTTGCCGGGTTTCTTCAACGTGAACTCAAACGGATCGGAATCCAAGTGAATGCCGTGGCCATGAATCGTTACCCGATCAAGAGTTAGGCCGATTGGAAGGGTTAGGGATGTGAGAGTAGCTTCAAGCGTCTCGACGTCCAAAGGCTGACGGGCAGGCATCTTTCCAAATGCTACTCGACTCCCAAGGTCAACGGTGGGTCCTACCACTGCATCGTGTCTCTGACGCAGCGTTCAGTCGAAAACGCAGCGTGCGCGACTGTGATCTCCCCAGGTTTGGCGCCGAAAGTGTCTACTTAATCCGAATC
>JBBQMJ010000433.1:0-2973 GCA_038328815.1 Fimbriimonadales bacterium
CGCGCCTCCGTGATAGTCTTTGAAGGAGTCCATCACAAACAATTGATTGGGAGTGAAGGATGAAGCTTTGTAAGGTCCGGTACCGACCATCTCTGCTACCGACCCGATTTCCTTCCCGGGTTTGACCGCCTCTTTCGGAACGGCAAACGCTACCGGATAGGTTAGCTTGCCAAGGAAGTAGGCTCTGGGCTTATCGATGCTGATCTTGAGCGTGTATTTGTCGACCACCTGTACGCCCGAGATTTCTTTGGCTTTGCCGTGAAGCTTGTCGAGGACACCAACAATGTCGCCGAGGTAGTTTTCGGCGGTCTGTGAGTTGAACTTAGGATCGCAGGCGCGCTCCATTTCAAACTTGAAATCTTCAGCTTCCATCTCGCGGCCGTTGTGGAATTTCACGCCGTGCTTGAGATGGAAAATATACGTCTTGTTACCGTCTGTAAGATCCCAGTTTTCGGCGAGGTTCCCTACCGGCTTGTTGTCAGTGCCCCAGGCTACAAGTCCTTCGTAGACTTGCTGAACGAGGTCGATGGTGTCACCGTCTTGGACGATGCCCGGATCAAGGGATGTTGGATTCGTGACGATTGGGTATCGGAAGACGTTTGACTTGCCTGCGCTTTCCTTCTGAGAAAAATTCCCTTTACCACAACCCCCAACGACGAGAGCGACGACGAGAAGGGCGAGCACCGGCAGCCGTTTCATTGTAGCTAGTGTACTCACCGAGGGCACTAGTTGTTAAGAGTCAGTTGCTAGCCGGTCGAAAGCTTGTGTCGGACCTCGCCAATACAAGAGTCATTGGCGGGCAACGGCATTGATGCGATGTGCCTCCAAAAGGGCATGAGGGCAAGGAGAGCCTCTTCTGCGAGCTTGAGGTTTGGTGGCGCTTCGTCAAGCTCGGCGGTTCTCGCAAGTCCATAGAGAACTTCTGCCCTCACTCGTGATCGGTCCGTGTAGGAAATGGCTTCGCCGTCTGATATATAGCCGCCCGCATCTGGGGACAGGAATGCATTTGCCTCGGCAACTGCTTTGCCAGTTGCAACGCAGACATCAAATGATGGAAGGAAGCCGCTTACTTCAAGAAGCCTGAGTTGGCTCCATACAAGGGCAACCACGGGCTTCTCATGGGTTTCTAGGGTCGCGAGCGAAACCAAAAGAAGTTCATAGGCTTCCTCGAGGGGCTGCTCATAAGGCATCAGGGCGTCGTAGAGCTCCATCAGCGCTAAGCCAAACGTTAGGCGTTCGAAGTCGGTTCGTAGTCCTCGGAAGGAGCTAAGGGGTTGTGCTTGGGTGACGAATTCGTTGCGCTTGCCAAACGCTAGGGTCATGACTGAGGCCGTTAACGGATCGGATGAACCGGCGAGTCTTGAGGCTGCCTTCCGCGCGCCTTTGGCAATGGCGTCTAGCTTCCCTGCCTCGCGCGTAAAGATAGTGAGGCGGCGATCGCTTTCTCCGGCGTCACGCCTTCTGAGTACCACGGCATGCAGGGTTCGTTCAGGCATATTGCGGGGAGTAACTAGGAATTAGGAGCAAGGGTTTGAGTTGAGTGATCAACCTTACCAAGAACGAAATCCGAAGTCCCTATTCCCTTCTCCCAATTCCTAACTCCCAATTCCTCATTTATGCAGTAGGCCCGTCTTAAACCATTCGATCCAGATGAAGTACATCCGGTCGATGAGGAGGGTGAAGCGCATCATGACAGTTGAGCCGAAGATTGCGCCGAAGCCGATCATGAGAAGCCAGCGTCCAGTCATCGTCACTCGCTGTGTGATCTTATTGTCCATCTTGAAGCTGAACAAGAAGTAGGCGAGGACGCTCAACAGGGTCACCACGAAGATGATGTTGGTAAGCGCTTGCGTTGGATAGACGTTGGCATTGATCTTGGCGATCTGATCCGGAGTCGGATGGTAATCACCGAATGGGATCGTGCCTGGCTTGGTGATCGAATCAAAGGTGGTCGGGATGACCGGCTTGATTGAGTCACTAATCTGCTGGCCGAAGCGGTTCCACCAGATTTGAATCTGCTGACCCGAGTAGAGCCCAAGAATGATGCCAATTGGGATGCGGCTTAGCCAGTTGTGCTTCTTGCTGAACACGAAGTAGGCCATAAGGCCAAGCGGAAGCAGGAAGATATAAGGCCAGTAGCCCATTTGACCTGCTGTTCCTCCTACCACTTTCTCGGCGCCCAGCATCTTGTCGAGCCAGAGCGGTCCAATAACGTCGGTGTAGGCAGTCTTGAGCGCCCAGCCGGAGGCGAGGCCCAGGAAGATGTGCTCGAAGGTTCGATAGAACTTGTTCTCTCTATAGAGGATTGAGTACAGCCCGACTGTGGCGATCACACCTATCGTGGCCTTAATGAGTAAGTAGTCCATCTAGCTTGTCCTCGACTTTCTGGAGAGAAACATTCCAATATTCCCGACCAACACGGCGATGATTAGGAGGAACAGAGCAACGTGTAAAGTGGGCCAGTAGCCCGCACCCTTTCCAAAGTTTTGTTCACCGGGAAAACCTGGAATCTGCTCCGGCACGTGGTCGGATTTGTTGTGGATTTGGCCTTTGGCATCCGGCGTGTTAAGCCCGTATTCCATTAGCGACTCGAGGTCGTATACGCCCTTCAACCCACCGCACATTCCGACGAGCTGGCCTGATTGGTAATAGACCTGTTCTTGCGGAACCATGACTCCAGTGACCATAAAGGCTAGTGGGATCTTGCCGTTCAACCGTTCGATGGTGATCGTGTCCGTAGAGGATGCTGAAATCAGAATCAGAAGCTGAACGTCAGAGGTGCCATGGATGTCTTTGAAGACAGGCGACGAGAACACATCTTGCGGTGGATGCCCCGGTTGCACGTCTTGCTTGCCCGAGAACGCCTTATGCACGTCTGAGGCGATCGATTGATTTTCGCCTTCGGAGTTGGCGAAATAGCCAAGGCTAACCCAGTCCTGGAAGCGAACATACTCTTTCTCGCCCTTGGCCTTC
>JBBQMJ010000434.1:0-2936 GCA_038328815.1 Fimbriimonadales bacterium
ATCATCCAGGCTCGCCTGCGAGGAGATCTTGTAGGGCATTCGGAAGGCGTGGACATTCTTGGGTCCAAAGGCGCGTGCGCAAAGGTATGCGACCACGGCAGAGTCAACACCACCGGATAGGCCCAAAACAACGCTTTGTACACCCCTTCGGCGCCCTACCTCGTCCTTCAAGAAGTGAACGAGCCAATCAGCCACGAGAGCCGCGTTGATGGCAAGAGGGTTCTCTTGTGCGGTTTCGGCGCGGTACACCGGCAGGGCCATGAGATTAGCATACTCGGGGAGTCGAGGGTTGGGGGGCTGAGGTCAAATGTCAAATGTCAAATGTCAAATGTTGGACGGTCGGGCCCTTCACCGTTCACCTTTCACTTGCCAAGGGCCAAAGGTCCCCGGAACCGAACCAAAAGTTCCCGTCTGGTGTACATTAGCAATGGATCAACCGAATATACAAAACGGTAACGGAGCGAAACATGTCGGACAGCTTTAGATTTTGGATGATGCTACTGGTTGGAGTCGTCGTTCTTTACGTCGCCTATAAGCTAGTCATCGGTCTCATCTCCGGCCTCCTCAGCCTAATCATGCCCATCGCCATCATTGGCGGCATAGGCTACGTCCTGTACCTAGTCATCAGTAAGAAGGCTCTTGGCGGCGGACGCGGGATTCTTCCCTAAAGCAGCACATATTCGGGCGGGCAGCGAATAGACTGCAAAAATGCTGCCCAGCCTTATCGCCTTTGCCCTCATGGGCCAGGCCACCAAAATCGACCGAGACGCCTATGGCGTACCCCACGTGTACGCGGATACTACCGAACAAGTTTTCATTGAGGCTGGCTATGCCGTTGCTCAAGACCGTCTGTGGCAGATGGAGAACAGCCGTCGGTTGGCTGAGGGTCGGATGGCCGAGGTCTTTGGCAAGCAATATGTGAATTCCGATAAGGAGGTGCTCCTTAACGGCTATACCGCCGAAGAACTGCAGCAGCAGCTCGATGCGTTGCCAAGCGATATTAAGACTATGTTCGATGCCTATGCCAAGGGCGTCAATGCCTGGATCTCCGACGTGTCTGCCGCTGGCAAGTTGCCCGCAGGTTACGCCGATAACGGCTTTAAACCTGAGCCATGGACGTCCGTCGATAGCGCCGCTATCTCAGTGCGGCTATTTCAACTCTTTGGCCGGTCTTCAGCTGGACAGCTGCGGGACCTTGCCCTTCTCAGCTATCTCCAGAACAACCCAGGTTCAAAGACGCAGGCGCTCGACGTCTTCGATGATCTGCTCTGGCAGAACGACCCTTCTTCGCCCACAACGATCAAGGCTGAAGAGGATCCCATCGCCAAGATCCACTACCAGTTCCCTACCCTGACCAGAGCCATTACGGCGGCCCACTTGGCCAAGCTTCCGAAGGTGGGGCTGTTGGAGCTGCTACCTGGGATTAGCCTTGCCTCTAATGAGACTTCCAAACGGGTGGCTGAGTTAAACCACGTGCCCTTTAAGACGGGCAGTTATGCGGTCGCCGTCTCGCCTTCCCGCTCATTGGGCCACTTTCCGATTCTCCTTTCAGGTCCTCAAATGGGATTTACTGAGCCTTCAATCGTGCATGAGATGTCGATTGAGGCGAATGGTCTGAAAGTCGTCGGCATGGACATTCCTGGGACTCCCGGGATTGCGGTTGGCTACACGCCTTGGATGACCTGGGGACTTACGACCGGCGTTGCCGATGTCGAGGACATCGTGTTCAGTAAGGCTTCGGGCGCGGACAGCTACACATATGAAGGGCAGGTACTGCCGCTCAAGAAGATCGAGCGTACGTTGAAGGTCAAGGACGAGTCGGATCAGACGATTGTTCAACAGCGCACCATGTTTGGCCCGGTCGTCATTAAGAGTTCTAGCGGCTTCTATTTCTCCCGACACGCCTCTACTTGGATGCACGAGCTGGAATCCTACAAGGCCTTCACGGGTGTTTATCAGGCTAAGAGCGTTTCTCAGCTCAACAAGGCACTTGACCAAGCGCCGATGAACTTCAACTTCATCTATGCGACCTCTCAAGGAGACATCGGATACCGTTACCTTGGCCGGATTCCTGCGAGGGCGCCTGGATTGGATCCTCGTTTGCCGGTTCCCGGCGAAGCAAAATACGCCTGGAAGGGCATGATCCCGCAGGCCCAACTTCCCCACGTCGAAAACCCGAAGAGCGGGCTTATTTACAACTGGAACAACAAGCCGGTGGCCTGGTGGAATAACGGCGACACGCCTGTTTGGGGGCGGATATTTCACAGCTCGGTTTTGGGAGATGCGCTTAGCAAGCCGCTGCTGACGACTCAGGATGTCGAACTTGCTGCCTGGACAATTGCGCGCACTGACCCCAACTACAAGGCTTTCCGGCCAATCATGACCGCCCCTGGCAGCAACGACTACGCGGACGCACCGACTTGGCTTGCGCCAAAGATCAACTGGCTACAAAACTTCGTCGGACGCTCTCTTGATGGCAGCATATCGATGACGGTCGCCGGCTTGTGGCTTACAGAGCTTAGGAAACAGGTCTTTCAGAAGACGATTGGAAGCCTAATGTCACCCGAGCTGTTCTCCACCGCTATTCAGCCCTCGGTGATTCTGAACGCCATGGAGGGCAAGACGAAGGTGAAGTATCTTGAGAACCGAACAGCACCGCAGGTTCGTGGAGACGCTTATGTGGCAGCTTTGAAGAGCGGCATTTCGGCTTACGGTCTCGATATGAATGCTTGGCGGTACCGGCCTGGCGGCATTCGCGTTGCCAGCCAGCCTGCTATTCCCTACTCGAACCGCGGCACCTACATACAGATTGTGGAGATATTGGACGGGCGCATCACTGGCCGCAACGTGTTGCCCCCGGGAATCGCTGAAGACGGGCCCCATAGCATGGATCAAGCGCCGCTAAGTCGCGCCTGGACCTATAAGCCGATGACAGT
>JBBQMJ010000435.1:0-2932 GCA_038328815.1 Fimbriimonadales bacterium
GCGGCGCATCCGAGCCCCGCAACACTTGGCTGAAGTGGGCGGCAACCGATGCCGCCACCGGCTACGTGATCTACAGCGGCATCGCGCCAGACAAGCTTTACACCGGAACGATGCTTTACGGGACCTGCGAGTACTATTTCAAGGCGATGGACAAGGATAAGACCTACTACTTCCAGATCGAAGCGTTCAACGAGAATGGAATTTCGGTGAAGAGTCCGATTGTAAAAAGCGAAGCTCCAAACCCGTAGGCGACTCTTAAGTGCTTCGATTCCTTCGCCGCTTTCGTTCGTAATGCCGGTATATGCTGAAAAACTGATTGGTTCCGTGGAGCCCAAATTGTCAATGTGCTGGTTAGCTTCGCGTTCCATGTGTTTGACTGCTGAGGTTTGGATGGGTAACGGGAAATGGCCCCTTACGCGCCCGGATTAGGGTTTTGGGGCGTAAGGTTGGCCTGGGTCGGACGTTTGACTTGCAGGGGTTTTGATAGTTTTGATAGGCCCTTGGAAGGAGGGACAATGAGCAGGCCAACTAAGAGGGAAGAGTTTAGGGACGAGAAGGTGCTTGAGGCCGTGAGAGGTGGACATACCCGCGAGGTGGCTGCCGCCGACTCCGGCTATGGCATCGCATCTCTTTATCGCTACCTTAAGGAAGATCAAGAGTTTTGCAATAAGGTGGTGGTAGCGGAGGCTGAAGCTGAGGCTATGACGCTGAGGGTGATCTTGGACGCGGCGGCGGCAGGGACTTGGCGGGCGGCGGCTTGGTGGCTGGAGCGGCGTCGGCCCAAAATTTACGGAAAATCGCCGGTGGAAGAGCGTGAGGAGGAGTCCAGGGTGCACATTATGTTGCCGCACAATTTCCGGGATAGGCTGCCTCCGGGGACGTCCATTGTGTGGGACGACGAGATGTCGGAGAAGTTGCATGGTGACTGAGCTGCCCGACGTTGGCCTCGCCCACCCACCCCGTGAGCGTTTGGGAAAACGCTCACTCCCGCCATCGTCGGGCCGGATGTGCGGTAGGACGGCCTGTGTGGACCATAAGCCCTGGAGGTTATCGGGACTCGGAATCATTGAGACGGGAACGGCACCTTCATCCAAAGCCGAACTCTCGCTGATTTCGTCGAGCCAACGATCCCCGGGACGTGAATAGGCCTGAAGGGGCGAGATATACGATTCTGCCCGCGACAGACGAATCATGCGGAAAATGCGACCCCACTGCTTCACGACGCAATAACGCGAAGCGCCTGGTGCGCCTGGAGTCCGACGTACTCATTGCTGTCACCCAACAGCACTTGAATTCGGTCTACAAGAGCCGGGTTTGACAACTGCCTAGCCAGTCGCAAGTAGTAAGGGAATTCGCGCTTGCCTGGTTTTTGGACGGCACGAATAATGACCTCCTCAAGCCGGGATTTCTGCAGATCGTCGAGGTCCTCCACCCTTTGCTTGAGAAGGCGCAGCAACTCTCTCCCTTAACGTAGCCACTGCGAAAGAAGTCTGGATCGGCTTCCAAGAAGTCGATGAATGGCTCAAAGTCGTCGGACTGACGAGATCGAGCCAATTCGAGGTTTTCCCAAAAGCCCAGTGGGTAAGTACGATCAAGGGCTAGCTGGAATTCGGCCGGGCGGCCCTTACCTTCCTTGAGACCCTTATGGACTAGCCGCATGTGTTCTGCGGCTGCGGCGTAATCGAACTTCATCTTGGTCACGAGCAAATGGACACGTGAGTATACGACCAGCTCAGGCATGCTGCTTATGTGAGCCAACGCTGACTCACGCCACCAGGAGCCTCTGGGCTCGAAGAAACTGGCTAGCGTACGCGCAGAGTTTTGTTTTTGAACGCCCCGGACGAAGGTATATGGCTGGGGGCAGATTCTATCGCTTCGCCTCTGCTACGCTCCAGAATGACAATTCACAGGTAAGTGGTAGGAGCCGGTGTTGTGCCAGGGTTCCGGACTGGCTCAAACACCTTGCAGGGAATACCTTGTCGTTCGCGCCTTGTTCTCCTCCTCAACGACGAACGAATTGCCATTCTGCGCCAAGGTAACGGACCATCTGATTGGTCGGCTCCAGTTTGGCCGATGCTCGCGAGAAACCTCAAAGTTGATGACGCGATCCCGGTCTGATGTACTCCATGTTCCGATCCTGTCGGGCATCTCGGAAAGGCTACCAACTTCGTGCGTGAACGATCCATCAGCGTTCAGAACGAGCGCCAAAGTCGACATCATTTCGTCGGCGAATAGGAAATCAGGATTATGTTCGCGAGCAAAATCTAGATACTCCCACGAGGGTTTCCAATGTCCGACCAGAGAGGGTTTCACGGAACTATTCTAGTCCGAAGCCCTTGGGGCGGTCACTATGGGTCCGGTGTCCAATCCAACAGAGGCAAGCCGTAGGCCGCCAATGGGGAGACCAATCAATCCTTGCGGAAAATGAATCCACGGCTTCGAATGCTGCTCTCCGCAAGGGCCGCCTCGACAATCTCGAGGAACTCTCTGTAATTGGCCATCACTGAGGGCATGACCGAGATACGTGCGCTTGAGCTACAAATCACCATCGTGTCCTCAGACCATTTTGCCGGCTCATAGGAAGTGATGTCTGACTTTTCAATCGTTACGTCGTTCACATTGCGCCAGTTGTAGTGGTAGATGTTCAAGTCATCGACCTCAACATGGTCGAAAAGGTAATTGATCAGCCCTACTGCGGCGGCGATATCAATTACGAGCAGCACGCCAATCGCAAGGAACCCCGATGCATTTGGTCGCGCCTTGAAAAGAACATCGTTGGCCACATAAATGGATAATGCAAGCGCAAACAAGAACGCAAAGCCAAGAGACGCCGCGTAGCCATTCCGATACCCGAACCGCTTCCTTTCTACGGAGGCCTACGACTCCTGATGGAATGGATATCGATAGTCCACCGGCGAGTTATACGTCTCTT
>JBBQMJ010000436.1:0-2921 GCA_038328815.1 Fimbriimonadales bacterium
AAAACAGAGGCGGTCTCATTAGTTGGCCGTCATCCCGAGTTTCGATGGCCCATGTTCGGGAGCGCGACGTTCTCACCAGAGCGCGGCGTGACCAAAACCGGTCCCTCCACTACGCTTCGCTCCGGTCGGGATGACAATCCGAGGACAGGCGCTCACAGTGAAACAGCCACAGCGCATCTGGCGCCTACTGGTGGAGCGAGCAGTTTAGGGCGTTCAATTAAGGGTGTTTACACCCTTGTTACTTTGCCTTTGATCGCCGCTTTGAGAGAATGTGGTTTGCCTGCCGTTTTAGCAGCCGAGACGCGGTTTGCGGACCGCGGGGCGCGGGTCGCCGATTGTTTCGCCCACATCTCGCCGAACGACATCGTCGACGAGGGAACTGGAGTCAAAGTGTGTGGATGCGCATTGCGGCTCACGCAGAACGCGGTCTTGATCCAAGCAAGCATCCCCTCCCGATCGCCGCTCGTCGAACCATCCAACGTTATTCTGCGGGGCAGTCAGCAAGCACTACAGACGTGGGACGCTGGCGCTTTCCCAGAGGCCCTAAAAGGCAGGCTTGCTGCACTTTAGGGCCGAATCGCTTCTCAAGACTCTATTTGCCGTCCTCGCAGGCCTTTAGTTGGGTCTGTAGCTTGGCCATTTGCGTACGGAGTTTGGCGCGCTTTGCTTCAACGGCCGGAAGATCTGCCCTCTTGATGAGTCCCTCCGCAATTGCTTCTGTGATTGCAAGAATTTTCTCTTGCAAGTCTCCGATAGCGTCCTTGATCTTCTGACAGGGATCGGTCGCGGTGTATCCGACCAGGAAATCTTCGCTGTGGCCGCGGGCTAAAGTAAACGTCCTGCCAATGTTCTGATTTGTGCTTAGCGACATACATCGGCGGAAGAATATCGGCGGTGCGCCGTGCGTATGGGCTAACTCAACCTGGACTTCGTTGACGCCGTTGGGTAAGAGTGGGCCGTTCGTGAAGATTGTTGTATTTTGCTGAGCACTTGCGGGAACAACGCTTGCAGTTGCGACAAATGGAAGTTCTTCACCGGTAGCGAAGTCGAAGGCGGTGATACCGCAGCGAGACGGATCTCGAGGAGGGCCGGTCCCTCCAGTGACGTACCAGAGAAAGATCGTAACCGACGCGTTGGAAGCGCTGGGGACATTAACGGCAACAGAACTCGGCCCGGGCGTTGACGGTCCGAAGAAGTCACCCCCGGCGTCCCCGTGAACGCTGCAAAACTTAAAGGTGAAGTTAGCCGGACCGCCATTAAGCACGCCGGTGAACGCCTGCTCGAAGGGAACGGTTTGGCCCCCTTGGCTCAAGTTGCCGATTGAAATATCTGCGATGCCTATTGAGTCGATGGGCTTGCCGAGCATCCGATGCTTCCATGTAAGTGTTCTCATGTCTGTTTCCAAGCTTAGTACTATGATAGTCACCGAAAGCAGAAAAATGCAAGAACAGTAACATAGCAATGGTTTGTTTGCGCCGAAAGACCTAGTCGCCTGATTGGCTTGATAAGCAGGAAGTCCCTTCCGGGCAGCGTAAGACGGCGATTAGGAATACGATTGGGAGTAGGAGCGTGAAATGATCAGTCGTGTCTCTCGGATGGGTTCAGCTTTGGCTAGGCAGAATAAGGTTCTTGTTAACGTTATTGCCGTTGGATTCGCCGCCTTGGTTTCCACCTTGTCGCTGAATTTGTTCTTGGCGCTCTTTGGCATGCCTCTAGGCTCATTAAGCCTGGATGGCCTTCGCTTGGAAATTCTTGTCTTTGTAATTTACAACGTGGCCTATCTCGTCTTCACCCGCAGGAGAAAGGCTCTTCTCGTCTTGGCGATAGTTGCGTGCGTTCTGTTTCCCGTTGTTGCATACAATCCGGCGGCGCAGCTTGGATTGCTTTATTACCTTAGGGAATACTTGGTGCTGATCGTTTGGCCATTCCTCAATGTGTTCTTCCTGAACTCTTTTATTGAGTATGTAAATAGGCGTCGGCCACAAGTCGGCGCTTAGTTGCCTACTTCTTTTCGGGGGCAGGTTGATCTGGCGTCTTCTGAGGGTCAACCTTGACTTCGTCTGGTTTCTTAGCATGCTTGGGGAGTGTCAGGGCACGCGATACGCCATTAATCACGCTCGCCACCGGAGCTGTCACAACATGGCCGATTGTCTTGTCCTTCTTTGGCTCTTCGATGGGCGTTGTCTTCGGCGCGTCTGGCGCCTTCGGAGCTTCGACAACTTGCCTGGGCGCTGGCTTGTTGACGATGCCTGGAATCGACTGGGCGCCTGTTAGGAACGCGAAGATGCTGATCAACGAGGCAACGAGGCCCACGATGGCGATGGTCCAATTCAGCTTCTCCGACTTGAGCATTACTTGAATTTTACTCCTAGGGGCATTGATCGGTTTCGCTATGAGACCTATTGGTTGGCGAACCAGCCCAAGACTTCATCAGCTAAGGGGACGTGGCCCTTGTTTGGGAGCATCTTTTCGCTGACAGGAAATTGATGCGCCTTTGCTTCCGTCTTTGCCCCTTCCCACTGTTTGGCAAACCTGAACCAAAGTTTGTCGTTCGTCCCAACGAAACAACGTATTGGTGGCCTCGTCCCGGCGCCCCAAGTCACATTACGGCATCCGTAATTGGGCCGACACGGGAGCCATGGCACTCAATAGGGCGGGACGGGCAAATGTGAAGGCAAAGACGGTGTGCCCACCGGCTTCGAACCCGGTGAGCATTGCCTTTGGCTTTCCCCCGTACCGAGCCTGCACGTCCTTTAGGACGGCTTTCATCCCTAGGTCATCGAATTTCCACGGGTCCTCATCGATTGCCGCCCAGGTATGGGCAGAATATTGGTAACCGGGTCCTTGACGATATCCCTGGCCGCCGTTAGTAACGACGAGTGGCACGACGATAATCATTGACTTATTTCCCCGCGCTTTGA
>JBBQMJ010000437.1:0-2898 GCA_038328815.1 Fimbriimonadales bacterium
AACGAGAATAGGCCCGTTAGAACGGGTCCATTCCGAAATTAACCTTTCAGTTCGCTTGCAACCGCTGCGGCGAATTCGCTGGTCTTGGCCGTGCCGCCGAGATCGTAGGTCTTGATTCCCTTAAGCAAGGTCGTCGTAACCGCGCCCTCAATCTCTTTCCTAGCCTTGCCTTCGCCTAGATGCTCAAGCATCAGCATGGAGCTCAGCAAGAGAGCTAACGGATTAACCTTATCCATGCCCGTGTACTTCGGTGCGGAGCCGTGGACCGCTTCAAACAGCGCGCAATTCTTGCCAAAGTTCGCGCCAGGCGCAACACCCAGACCGCCCATCATGCCGGCGGCAAGGTCGGACATGATGTCGCCGTAGAGGTTCAGGGTGACCAGTACGTCATATAGATTCCACTTGGTGACAAGCTGCATGCACTGGTTGTCGATGATGTTGTCCCAGCTCTCGATCTCTGGATACTCGGCGGCCACTTCCTTGAAGATGCGAAGGAACATACCGTCCGCGATCTTCATGATGTTGGCCTTATGCACTCCGACGACCTTCTTGCGGCCGTTCTTGCGTGCGTATTCAAAGGCAGCGCGGATGATTCGCTCGCAACCGTGGTCGGTAATGAGCTTGACTGAGTGGGCCACATGCTCGGTGCACATGTATTCAATCTGCGCGTACAGGTCCTCTGTATTCTCGCGGAAGATAACGATGTCCAGATTCGTGAAATGCGTCGGTACGCCAGGAAGCGAGAACACGGGCCGCACGCAAGCGTAGAGGTCAAGCCTCTTACGCAAGGTGACGTTTGGCGAAACAGAACCTTTGCCGATGGGTGTGGTCATGGGCGCCTTGAGGCCGACGCCGATCTCCTTGAGCTTGGCGATCGTCTCGTCAGGCACGATCGGCTTTCCAGCCTCCACGCACTTAAGGCCGGCCTCGACCTCGATCCAATCAATCTCGACCTTCCCCGCTTTGAGGATAGTTTCTACGGCGGAAACGATTTCAGGTCCGGTGCCATCACCGCGAATTAAACAAACTTTGTGAGCCACGTCAATACTCCTTGAATGGGAGTATTGGGTATTGGGTATCGGGGTTTGGGTTTTTGGGGTTCAGGGAAGCAGAATCTTGGCGCTTCCTCGGCGAATCCTAATACCCAATACGTAATACCCAGCACCCAACACTCAGTAGGGTTGCGAAAACTGGTCTACGCCGTCCTTGCGGAAAAGCTTTTGGGTTGCGGTCCATTTCCAGCCTAGGCTGGTCAAGTGGACGACCAGGTCATCGATCTGCTTATCCGTCACTTCGGTGTCGGAAAGGAACCGGCACCTCGGCCAGTCCATAAGCTCCATATCGGGAGCGGGTGGTGGATAAACCTTGGTTCCACGGTTCGTAATAAACTTCAGTTCAAAGGGTCCGAATTCCTTCGGAACGTCGGGCGTTTTTGGGGTCCAGATGTAGATATCGACCCCGTGCAAATTCATCATTTGATTCTTTCTCGATGGGCCACTGCCCAGGGGATTATGCGGGTTCTGAGAGGGCGATGTCAAACGCCCTTCGACGGGTATAAAGGAAGCATGCCAACCACCCACGAGTACCCGATCGACGTTGCCTGGACCGGAGGCCGTATGGGTGGCGGGAAAGCGGTTGCCGGCAACTCCAAAACCACATTCACCCTTGCCGTTGGCGAAGAGTATCAGGGCCCTGGAGGCGGAACGAATCCGGAAGAGCTCTTGACCACTGCCATTGCGAGTTGCTACACGATGACCTTTGGCATCATTGCCGAGAATCGCAAGTTGCCGGTGAAGAGCATCACTGTTCAGGCGCAGGGTGAAGTCGAGCAGAACGGGCCCCAGTTCACTTACAAGTCAATCACGATCAAGCCTCGAATCGTGCTTGAGGCAGGCGCAACCGAAGACCAACTTAAGATCGCTGAGGATATGGCTCATAAGGCTGACAACTACTGCATCATCACAAATGCAGTTCGTGGGAAAGTCGAAATAGCCGTGGAACCCGTCATAACAACGGAATAAGCCCTCGTTGGGCATTGGGTATCGGGTTGAGAAATAGAATATGGCAACCAAGCTAGTCGTTGGCAATTGGAAGATGAACAACACGGCGGCAGAATCTGCCGCGGCGGTTGAGGGGTTCATCAAGCTGGTTAGCGCCAAGTCAAACGTCGACGTTGTCGTGTGCCCGCCCTACCTGTCCATCAACCGCGTTCGCGAAATCGTGCGAAACACACACATCAAAGTGGGCGCTCAGGACGTGTTCTGGAAGGAATCTGGTGCCTTCACGGGAAGAATCAGCCCGCTAATGCTTAGCGACTGCGGCGTCACGCACTGTATCGTTGGCCACTCAGAAACAAGGGGTCGGTTTGGCAAGCTCGAAGTCTCCGAAGAATCCCTTGGTTACTTCGCAGAGACTAATCACACTGTTAACCTGAAAATTCGTGCGCTGCTCTTCCAAGCGATCATGCCCATTCTGTGCGTCGGCGAGACGGAAGAAGAGAGGGCAGAAGGCAAAACTGAGGATGTCATCCGTGAGCAACTTGCGGCGGGCCTTGAAGGCATCGACTCTGCAGAGTTGTATTTCTTCGTCGTGGCCTACGAACCGGTTTGGGCAATTGGGACTGGCAAGACATGCGATTCCGGTGAGGCCGGGCGGGTGTGTCGCTTTATTCGGTCCACACTTGGAGATCTGCTCGATAAGGACGTCGCGGAGAATGTGCGCGTGCTATACGGCGGAAGCGTGAAGGCTTCCAACGCCGCTGAACTCTTTGCACAAGATGGTATCGACGGTGGCCTTGTAGGCGGAGCGAGTCTTGATCCTAATGAGTTCAGCCGGATCGTCATGTCGGCATGAGCGGAAAGACGGTAGCTTCCACACGGCTTTCCATGTCCGAGGTGA
>JBBQMJ010000438.1:0-2850 GCA_038328815.1 Fimbriimonadales bacterium
TGCCGACAGTATTGGCTGTGGCCCGAATGCGGCCAAGACCCGACTCTACAGAGCACGAGAGCGCTTCCGCACACTATATGAGGAAGTGCAATGACGAAGTACACGAAAGCCATCGATGAATTGATGTGGTCATTGGCGGACCGGGGCAACCCGCAGGCGACTGCGGATTTTGAGCGACGCCATCCCAGCTTGCGAGAGGAACTCGCGAGGCGAAGCGCCATGGTCGGGCAGCTACGGTGTTCGAAAGTCGCAGCCCCGGCGGTTATTCCCATCTTTCGACCGAGCCCACGTCCAGTGCCTAGCTTGCGCCCAAAATGGATCATGGGCGGCTTGGGACTCGCTGCCATTGGTATTGCTTCCTATACGATAACGAATTCGATGTTCGGCAATTCTCCAGCGCCGGTCCAAAACGACGTTCCCGCTATTACCTCTGCAACCTCATTCGACACCCAAGAGGGAGTCGAAATGCCCGGACGCAGGCGGCTGAAGATGGGCATAGCTCGAGACGATGAGAGCGCCACTGGGCATCGGCGCCACAGCGGTACTGCCTCAGAGTTACCTGCCTCGAAGCGGCCATTTACCGTTCACCTCGAGAGGGCTACTTTGATTACGATCCTTCAGGCTGTCGCTCAACAGGGTCAACTCAAGATCGAGATGCCACTTGATATGGTCAATCCCGAAATCCGGGTCGACTATGACGACGTGAGCCCGGCTGATATCATTGCTGACCTTGGCAAGAAATACGGATTCACTGCATTTGATGAGGGGGAGTCAAACCTCTTGATTATCCCAGCCGTCGACAAGAGCAAGGGTGTTGGTGGATTTGTTACCGATTCAGACTCGCAGGATCAAAAAAGCAATCCCTGATCCGATCAGGCCCATAAAATCTGTCAGCCTTTGACTTAAAGTTGATATACTTTTCGATTGGCAGGGGCCCTTAGTTTTATGTCTCGAGTTGAGCGCAGTTCTGACGTTATAGAAATCCATTGGGAGAACGCGCTTTCCTATGGCCTGATCGGCATGGGCGGAATTGGCGCCTGCGTGTTCCTGCTGCACTATCGGGGTGAGGGCACACTCGTTTACCTTGCTTACGTTTTGCTGGTGATTGGCTTGGTCTGCCTTGGCTACGGAGTAAGGCGCGCGGTCGAGGTGCGGAAAGTCACCGCCGTAGCCTACACCTGTCCGTATTGCGAAGGCATAACCGAACTCACCGATGTCGCAAAAGAGGACTATTCTTGCCTAGAGTGCCATCGAATGGTTCCGATCGTTGATGGCGATGTTATTCCCGTTCACCAGGTTCGGTGCGGATACTGCAATGAACTGAACTATTTTTCCGACAAGACGGAATATCTTATCTGCGAAAAGTGCAACCACGAAATTCCGATTCATAGCGACGAGCAATCAGATAAGGCAGTTCCGAAATTCTATGCCGTTACCGAGGACGATGCCCTTTACGAACTCGTGCTCGTCGCCTACGGGGCAGCCAAGACTGAGGAGTTGATTAACTGTTTGCAGCACATGCTTGCTCTTAATAGAAATCAAGTCAAAAACATGTTGCAAGATTTGCCCGTGACACTGCTTACCGGCATTACTCGGAGAAAAGCCGAAATGTTGCAGGCTCAACTGTCCATTCACGACGGCGGCGCCGACGCTCGTCCACTAGTTTAGGTCGTAGCACCAACTTTCTTTGTCTTGAACCTCCGGGGGCGGTCCCTAGGGGCTCAATGGGCGATGTTTCCCCTGCCCCGCTCGGCTTAAAAGGGGTATATTCCCGGGAAGGTTCAGTGCCCCAAAGATGGGCGCAAACAACCGGGGGTTACACAACTGCATGAAGTCGATAAACACAGCGATGGCTAAGCTGTTCCGCCTTGCCTCACCAAGAGGAATCATCTTGACGGCACTCGCCGCCTTGATTTCCCTATTGCCGACGATGGCACACGCGGCTGGGGAGGCTGACGTTGTTCTGAAGTTCACGGACAATGACAAAGTCTGGCTATACGTCTCGCTTGTCCTAGGTTTCTTGGCCATCGGATTTGCCTTCGGCATTCGATCCGGGGTCATGAAGCACTCTCCCGGAAGCCCCAAAATGCAGGAGGTGGGCCTCGCTATTCGCGAAGGAGCGCTCGCTTATCTTCGACAGCAAGTTCAGACAATGGCGATCTTTGTCGTCTTGCTCGCCGTCGGCCTAGGCTTTCTTTTCGGAAGCCTGTGGATTGGCGTAACCTTCATTGCAGGCGTCTTAGCTTCGTACATCGCCGGTTATACCGGCATGCTTACTGCCGTGAACGCAAACATGCGGACCGCAAACGCTGCGTTAACCTCCTATAAGAAAGCGCTTGAAGTTTCGTTCCGGAGCGGCGCGGTCGCAGGAATGATCACGGTTGGTATGGGCTTGGTCGGCGCCACGATAATCCTCCTTGTGGGCGGCGCGCAATCAATGCAGCTCCTTGTTGGTTTCGGTTTTGGCGGTTCGCTCGCAGCGCTCTTCATGCGGGTTGGCGGAGGCATCTTCACCAAGGCGGCTGACGTTGGCGCAGACCTCGTCGGTAAGGTTGAAGCAGGTATTCCTGAGGACGACCCTCGAAACCCAGCCACCATCGCAGACAACGTAGGTGACAACGTTGGTGACTGCGCAGGCATGGCGGCGGACGTTTTTGAATCTTACGAAGTCACCCTTGTTGCTGCCATCGTCCTTGGCGCTGCGACAGCAGCGATCTTTGATCAGCACACCTGGATGAGGCTCATCATCTTCGCGCTTATTGCACGCGGTGTTGGAATCCTCGCTTCGATGTTCGGCATCTTAAGCGTCAAGGGCAGCGATGACATCGACATGGATCCGCTAAAGGCGAT
>JBBQMJ010000439.1:0-2845 GCA_038328815.1 Fimbriimonadales bacterium
AATCGATTGTGGCGGAGCTGACGAAGAATGCAACGTCCGAGAACAAGCTGCAGACGACGCGGGACTGGTCTAACCTAGCCGACAGACAGGCTGGCGAAAATTGGTTCCTCGTGGGGGAGAGCGCCGGGTTTGCTGATCCGATTCTTTCGGCGGGTCTTTCCATGGCTCATCTTGGTGGGCGAGAGGTGGCCTGCACGATTCTTGAGATGGATCGGGGCAAGTTAGACGCAAATTGGCTACGCGAGGAGTTTTCTAAGCGACAGGCGCACCGAATCATCACGCACATTCGATTTGCCGACTATTGGTACACGGCCAATGAGCAGTTGGTTGACCTGAAGGACTTCACGACGGAACTTGCCCGCGATGCGGGGCTGGACCTGTCGCCCGAGAGCGCCTGGGATTGGATTGCTAGGGGCGGCTTCATTCACGAGGATATGCAGATTGGAACGGCGAGCATGTCGCTTTCCGCTATCAAACGTTCGGGCCAGTTCTTGCGCGATATCGCGGTTGAGTCTCCGCTCGAGAAGAACAATGTGCTTGTGCTGAACTTGGAGGGAGCGAGTTGGAAAGATCGAGCCCGTTTCCTTGGCGGTGCTGTGACGCGCGATCAATGTTATGCTCGGGGTGAGCGCGTGCTGCCGATCCGCGACGCCTTCGCGTTCGTGGTAGATGTCCTTCAGAAGAAGAGCAAGCTCCCCGACATTCTCGACTATATGGCGGCGGAGATTGAGCGCAGGCGCGGCGACTCAGCGTTCATGGCCGGGATTTCCAAGGTGCCTCAGGCTGTTGACGCAATGATCCTTGACGGATGGATTACGGCGTCTTACGATCCATCTGTCCCGTTGATTCCTTTTGAGGATAGATCGAAGTCGTTACGGTGGAATTCGGACAACAAGGCCTAGGCGAATTGACGCTTTGCCAATCATAATTGCGTGATGTTTAACAACGTCGTATTTACGACCCAGGGCGATTGGGATTCGACGACTCTCACGAATAACGACGCCGAAGTGCAAGCGAATCGACTTTACGTCCAGTTTCAACAGCAGATTGACAAGAAGGGCAATCGAGGCGAGGGCGAGTTCACGGCAATCGTCCGCACTCAAGACAATCCGGACGATGACACGGGGGTCTTCCCAGGTACTTTAACGATCAACGTCCCTAATCATGCCATCGTCATTCGCAATACTGATCCGCACTTCGCTTTTGAGCAGACGCGCATTGAATATCAGGAGATCGACGTCACAGAGAGCGTTTCGGAGTTTCACCTGGAAGTGGACAGTGTTGACAATATCGTGCAGGGTTACATCACGCTTTGGCAGGGCCCAATCGCAACGAATGAGCCCTATGAAACGTTTACGATACTGTAGATGACTATGCTGACTAACAGAAGTTTCTCGAAGGCTCTCTTTGCCACGTTAGTTGCCGCTTGCTTGGTCCTCCCCCAGCTTTCATGGGCGCCCCGAGGCGGCGGTTCATTTGGCGGTGGTGGGCGATCGTTCGGCGGCGGAGGCATGAGTAGGTCTTCGAGCGGAAGTCGATCGTTTAGCGGAACTTCGAGTAGCGGCGGCTCCTTTGGTCGCAGCGGCAGTTTTGGTGGAAGCCGCGCGTTCTCAAGCACGAGCACGCGTTCAGGGGCTTCTACAAGCCGATCTAGTTCGGTAATTGCTCCTCCGGTGATCCCTTCTGGGGCGACAACGAGCCGATACAGCTATGGTGGCAACACGTACAACTCGTATCACTACGGCGGTTGGAGCGACTACAGCTATGGTTGGGGACACCCGTCTTGGTACTACTACACGCCTTTCCACCCAGCCTTCTTTTACAACCCGCCCTACTCTTACGGCGGCTATTACTATCCTGGAAGCTTTAGTTTCTTCAGGCTCTTCATTGGTCTGATCGTTTTCGCGGTGATAATCGCGCTGATCATGAAGCTGTTTTCCTTTGGCCGGCGCTGAGCTAGCGCTTCTTCTTGTCGGGAAGTGTGACGACAAACTTAGCACTCTTTGCCGCCCAAGGCGCTACCTTGCTTGGGTCGTCTAACTGCCCCTCCGGGAGCACTATGTATTGCTTGCTGGGTGGTTGACTGGGTTCATATTGAAGCCTGACTCCGCCTTCCTTTAGCAGCTCCTCCTGGTCTGCGGGTGAGAGTTTGAAGGCTAGGCCGACATCCGACAGCGAGCAGAAGGCTTTACCTTCGTAGTAGCCCAGGATGCCGCCGAACATTGGGCGGAATGTAAGGACGCCATCTATTTTGGCAAAGGTCACAGCTTCCTCGACGATCGACTGACATTTCTTCGGGTCCATTGTCGATAGCGTAGCCGAGGATTGGGGCCTCTTGCAAATTAGCGCATTTCCAGCTTCCGGACGTCGGCACAAACCATCCGACGACTGCACTTGAACGCCCATGAATGGCTGGGTGCAGACCCAGAGAGCTGAAAAGGACAGTCTTGGGAAGGGACAGTTTCGATTTTGTCGACCGCCCCCGTCGGCTGCGCCGCCACCCCCTCCTCTTCCAGAAGTGGGAAGCATTTCGAACGGACTGGTTCGGTTCGACAAGCTTGCCTCAGGTTCGAAGCGAGAGCCACCTCTTCGGGGCACCGGCCAACCTCCCAGCGCTTGATGCGGTGGAAGCGCGCAACTTCGTCAGATTTAGACAGGCACCATACTTCCCGGGAACGCCAGTAAAACCAACTGGCGCCTACGCGCGGGACACACCCTTAGAGGTAGATTCGTCCATTCGGAGAATGGATAAAGGCTCAATCCCGCCAGCGCCGCGCTTTCACATGAGCGCGGCGTGACCAAAAACGGTCCCTCCGCTTCGTTTTTATTGCTAAGGTCGGGATGA
>JBBQMJ010000440.1:0-2845 GCA_038328815.1 Fimbriimonadales bacterium
TGTCGCTCTCGATCCACTTAATCTCAATGCTGGAATCGTGGGGGATGCCGCCGTGGATCAGAGCCTCGGCGATCGACTTATACGCGTCGCCGTTGCTGGTGTACTTGCCAACCACCGCAATCCGCGTGTGATGCTTTGGCGCCTTCAAAGTGCCCACCAAACTCTGCCACTCGGCAAGATTGGATGGCCGCGGCTCCAGGTTCAGGCGCTCAGAAACAAAGTCACCCAGACCAGCCGCCTCGTACTTAAGCGGCACTTCGTAAATGGTTTCAACGTTCAAAGACTCAACAACGGCCTGTGGCGGCACGCCGCAGAACAACGAAATCTTTTCCCGTACATCATCGCCCAATGGCACTTCGCTGCGGCAAACCAGCACGTCCGGCGAGATGCCGATTTCGCGCAGTTTATAGACCGAGTGCTGCGTCGGCTTGGTCTTCACCTCGCCCCACGGCCCCACCTGAGGCACCAGGGTCACGTGGACGTACATCGTGTTCTCCACGCCGCAGTCCGCCCGCATCTGCCTAATCGCTTCAAGAAATGGAAGGCTCTCAATGTCGCCGACCGTGCCGCCGATCTCGGCAATGACAACGTCCGCTTCCTGCTCTTTCGCAAGGGCGATGATCCCGCGCTTGATTTCGTTGGTGACGTGGGGAATGACTTGAACCGTCGCGCCCAAATAGTCGCCGCGGCGCTCCGCGGCAATGACGCTTGAATAGACTTTGCCCGTCGTGATGCTGGAGCCCGCCGTGCAGTTGACGTCCATGAACCGCTCGTAATGGCCAAGGTCCAAGTCGGTCTCGGCGCCGTCCTCGGTAACAAAAACTTCGCCGTGCTGGAACGGATTCATCGTCCCCGCATCCACGTTGATATAAGGATCGAGCTTTAGCGGAGCGACGGTGTAACCGCGGTTTCTAAGGAGCCGACCGAGGCTGGCGGTGGCAATTCCCTTGCCGATTGAACTTACAACTCCGCCAGTCACAAAAATGTATTTGGTCATGCTTTCTTAGCCCCGCCTTAACAACAACCCGAGCAAACAGACGCCCGCGCAGGCACAATCGCACCTGCCAAAAACCGTGTGGGGGTTTTAGAGATTATACAGCATCGTGGGTGAAAGGTGACGGGTGATAAGTGACGGTTTAGGGCGCAAAATTCTATTCAATATCGGAGTCTGCATCCCGTCAGACCATGCCCGTTCGGAGGTCCCACTGTCTTTGCCCCATGACTAGAAGCTCATTCACAGTCATTGGCCCAGATTCGGTTAACCATGACGCCTGCTTTGCTAAAATGATAATTCGGGCTCCCGACCCCGAAAGCCAGAGGGCCTCGCCAAACATTTCAAATCGCAACTTCTCGTTCTCGTCCAAAATCTGCGCTTCCCAGCAATAAGCCTGATCTTCATTGCATCCCTCGATGAATGGCCCCGGCTCTACCGAAACTTCAGAGCCTTCGGCTTTGACCGAAGTAAAGAATGAGAGCACGCCGCTGAATTCGACCACCAGGTTCCTTGGCGCCGTTTCCTCGGAGCGCGGATACCCGAACTTGAAGTGAAGGGCAACTGAGCGCATAGCTTGGTCGAGCTCGATCCTTTCCAATTCGGCATCGTGGAGGAAATAATGCAGACTCTGCCCGCAGCTCTCCCAGTGCATCCCATCGCGTTCCTCATTCGACATTCCTTCAGTCTGGTCCAAAGCCCGTAGTGCAACTACAGCCGCGGCGGTAACATGCGACACATGCGACATGCGGCCCTCTGGATTGGAATTCTCCTTTGCGCCGGGTGCGCGCAGGAGAGTGAGAAAATCGCCGAATCACCTGCCAATCCAGCAACGACTAAGGCTCCAGCAGCTACCCCGCCAAAAACAATCCCATACGTAGTCAACGGCGAAGCCACCCAGCAGCTTGACCTCTACCTTCCGAAGAATGCCGACGCTAAAACTCCGCTCGTCCTCTTCGTTCACGGCGGCGCATGGGGAGGGGGAGATAAGCGCAATCATGCTGCGATGGCTTACCGTTTTGAAGCCGACGGCATCGCCACCGCCGTCGTCAATTACCGCCTTTCACCCGGCGTCAAAAACCCCGTCCACGTCCAAGATGTCGCCACCGCCTACGCCTGGCTCGTGAATAATTCAAACCAGAAATTCTCACCAATGAAGATCTTCGTGATGGGTCATTCCGCTGGCGCCCACAACGCTGGAATGCTCGCAACTGGCGACTTCCTCCTGAAAGCGGGCGTCGATTCCGCCTCCCAGCCAAAGGGCTACATCGGCCTCGAAGGAATCTACGACATCCCTAACCTCATCAAGGTCTGGCCTGGTTACAAGGCATGGTTCATCGACAAGGCTTTCGGGCCTGAGACCAACTGGGCAGCGGGCTCCCCAACTCGGAGAAAGCTCCAAAACAAAGCGCCATGGCTAGTCATTCACTCAACTGAAGATGAACTTGTCGACCTTGCCCAAGCTCGGGACTTCGCTGCACATCTCAAGCAGAGCGGCGTCGATGTCACCCTTAACGACACGGCGACAGGCAAACATGACCAAGTGATTAATTCAATTGGTGATGCCGCGAATCCGGTCACAAAGCAAATCGAAGACTTCATCAAGAAGCATTCTTAGCCCAAACACGAATCGTGTGCCTTTCATCACGCTGACCAGGGGAGAAGGTCTCGATTTCCATGCCGTTAAGGACATTCATAAGCGAGCCCTCAGCGATGGCCGCACATGCGTCCCTGGGCTTGCCGGTGGCGGTACGGTGCTGCTCACTAAAGGATTCAATGACCAGGCTCCCTCGTGGCGCCAACAGTCCCAAAGCCCTTTCCACAGCAGCAAGGTCGAAATAGAAAAGCATCGTG
>JBBQMJ010000441.1:0-2843 GCA_038328815.1 Fimbriimonadales bacterium
CCTCGAACTCGCTGTTCAAAGATGGCTTTGCTACTACAACCTCGAAAGACCCCATCAAGGCTATCGCAACAAAGGCAAGACCCCATACCAAACCGTCGAGACATTCCTGCCAAAATGACAGTCAAGATCCCTGGCAATACACAACACACGGCCCGACCTTTCACCTTTCACTTCTCACGCAGAGCCAAAAGGTACGATTCACGTAGAAATCAATGGGGACTTCAACTGAAATGGAAGATGTAATTATTCTCTCCGGCGTGCGAACGCCGATCGGCGCCTTTATGGGCTCACTCTCGTCACTGACCGGCCCGCAACTCGGCGCCATCGCTATCAAGGAAGCCGTCATTCGCGCTGGAGTCAAGCCGGACGAGGTAGACGAAGTGATCATGGGCAGCGTCCTAACTGCCGCTGTCGGACAAGCGCCCGCCCGCCAAGCTGCGATTTACGGCGGTATCCCAAATTCAGTACCGTGCCTCACCATCAACAAGGTCTGCGGCTCGGGAATGAAGGCGGTTATGCTCGCCGCACAGGCCATCAAACTCGGCGATTCGAAAGTGGTTATTGCCGGCGGAATGGAGAGCATGAGCAATGCTCCTTACGCCCTTGATAAAGCCCGCACCGGCTACAGAATGGGAAACGGCACCTTGATTGACACGATGATCACCGACGGCCTGTGGGACCCGTACGGCAATTGCCACATGGGCACTTGCGGCGATGCAACAGCCGCTGAATTCAATATCACCAGAGAGCAACTGGATGCGTACTCGGCTGAAAGTTATCACCGAGCAACTGCGGCCCAGCAAGCATGCCGCTTGAGCGAAGAGATTGTGCCTGTCGAAGTTCCTCAACGAAAAGGAGACCCGATTGTCGTATCCCTAGACGAGGAGCCTGGCAAGGGCAATCCCGACAAGCTCGGCTCGCTAAGGCCCGCATTTAGTAAAGAGGGCGCCACAACGGCCGGTAACGCAAGCAGTATCAACGATGGAGGCGCCGCGCTGGTCCTTTCCTCGGCAAGCGAAGCACAGAAGCGTGGTCTCAAGCCGCTTGGGAGGGTCGTCGGATATACCACCCACGCTCAGGAACCTAATTGGTTTACAACCGCCCCCGCGTTCGCTATTGAAAAGCTCCTAAAGCAGCACAACCTTAGCGTCAGCGACATCGATTTATTCGAAGTCAACGAGGCCTTCGCTGTCGTTGCGATGATCGTCGCAGAAAAGGTGAAAATCCCCCACGAGAAGCTCAACGTCAACGGTGGTGCGGTAGCGTTGGGACACCCAATTGGCATGACAGGTGCTCGCCTTGTTCTTACAGCGTTGCACGAATTGCGCCGAAGAGGCGGCAAGTATGCAGTGGCCACACCCTGCATCGGCGGGGGTGAGGCAACGGCGGTGCTTATCGAAGCACTTTAGCGAGCCTGCGATAATTAACAGGCTTCCTAGTCGTCTAACCAGGAAGAACCCCATTGTGATCGCGTTGGGCTAAGTGGGAGATTGAAACGCCTGCCGCGAATCTAGGTCTTGACCGCCATCCGAGCCAAAGACGGCTTGGTGGTGTTAGATCGCAATGGGCTAGGGCATATGAAAATTCTGTTTGTTTCGGCGGAAGTCTCGCCGTTTGCCAAAGTAGGCGGCCTCGCGGACGTTGCCGGTTCCTTACCCAAAGCGCTTAAGGCGCTTGGCCATGATGTCCGCATCGCCATGCCTGCTTATAAGATGGTCCTTGACGACTCTCGCTGGACCATCGATTTGCTCAAAGATGGCCTAAAGGTTGAGATGAATCCGGTTTGGACCAAACCGCTGACCCTTTTCCAAACGATGACCGACGGCGTGCCCGTCATCATGTTCTCCACGGACCAGTGGTTTAACGAAGCGGACCGAAGTGAAAAGATTTATGGAGTCGGCGGCGATCCCTACTTATTTTTCTCTTGCGCCGTCCTTGAGGCGCTTAAAGCTCTCGACTGGACGCCCGACGTAATTCACTGCAACGACTGGCACACGGGCCTCATTCCAGTCCTCATGCGAGAGCGAGACGCGGCGCGGTGGAAGAACACGGCGGCGATCTACTCCATCCACAACCTGGCTTACCAAGGCGAATTTGGCTTCCAGATCCTAGACCAACTCGGCCTACCCCACCGGCTTTTCAACACGCACCAGTTGGAGACCTATGGTGGCGTGAATTTCCTGAAGGCTGGGTGCGTCTTCTCCGACTACGTGAACACGGTGAGTCCAAAGTACGCCGAAGAGATTCAGACTCCGGCGTTTGGCTGTCGCCTTGAAGGGCTCATGCGCCACCTGGACGCTACTGACCAGCTAACTGGAATCTTGAACGGCATCGACTTGGAAGAGTTCAATGCTGCTGACGACCCCTATCTCAAGCATCACTATGCGTTGGACGACCTTAGCGGCAAGGCACAGTGCCGGGCCGATCTGTTGGAGGAAGTTGGACTGACTCCCATCGATGACACCCCCGTTTTTGGCGTCGTAAGTCGCATCAGCAGCCAGAAAGGCATGGACCTGATGATCGACGCAGCCGACGAACTGCTGTCCCTCGGGCAATTGGTTATCTTGGGCGCGGGAGACTCAAACTTGGCTTCTGGGTTCAAATGGCTCTCAACCAACTATCCCAATCGTGTTGGATTCCACGAAGGCTTTGACCTAGGTCTTGCGCCGCGAATCTACGCTGGCGCCGATATGTTCCTTATGCCGAGTGCCTTTGAGCCCTGCGGCCTCGGCCAGCTCATCGCAATGCGCTATGGCACGGTACCGGTCGTACGAAGCACGGGCGGGCTTGCGAATACGGTTTTCGATGAAGAGAATGGCTTCGTGTTCTATGAGAAGTCTGCT
>JBBQMJ010000442.1:0-2831 GCA_038328815.1 Fimbriimonadales bacterium
AATTCGACGCAAGCTGTAGTCAAGCCAGGCGACTGGCAGGCAACCTGTCCCGATTGCAAGAAGACTTATCACCGCTACCAGCGACCGAAAAGTTTGGGTGGCTACCGATGCAGGTGCGAAGCTCGCACTTCGCTGATTTTCTCGTTCATGGGTGACTCAAGATTCAAAACTGTGGTGCCGATTTCCGTCCAAGAGGCGGCCAATTGGGAAGCGAAGTGTTCCGGCTGCGAAACGATTCACTTTCGAGTACGCAGACCAAAGGCCGGTATCTGGCGTTGCCGATGCCCGCACCGCTGCGAGCTTAATTGGCTGTTCCGGTCGCATAGAAATTCCTGAGACCTATCCGATAAGCTGTCTTTGACTCCGTGCTCGGCGAGAGAATGAGGCTAACAACTCCCTCGGCATCTCACGGCACTTGACGTTACCTTTCAGTTACGTTACCATTATGTCACGCAATCTGCCTCTGTCATCCGACGGGGCGTTGCTTGCAGATGTTTAACACAAAAAGGAGAATGGCACATGGACTCCGAGAAGCTAATCCTGGAAATTGAGCAGCAGATCGAAGTCAAGGCTCCCGTGGCCGCAACCTTTGAGGGATTGATCCGGCAATTGACGTCAATCAATGCGATGCCGCTCAAGCTCGAACGATTTCCGGGCGGTCGCTGGTTTCGTGACCTCGGTGACAATGCCGGACACTTGTGGGGCTTCGTCCAGGTTATCAAGGCGCCAACCCTGTTGGAGATTCAAGGCCCGATGGCCATGTCCTATCCGGTTTCGGGTCATCTCCAGTTTCGATTGACGGAAATTCCGGGCGGCACCAAGGTGACGCTTCGCCATCGGGCCCTGGGCCTCATCGAAGACGCCCATCGAGAAGGCTTCGGCAAAGGCTGGCAACAAATCCTCGGCGGCATCGAAGCTGCCTCGTCATGACGGACGGGACTCATGGACCTCGCCAGACGACTTCACAGGCGGACATGACTTTGAAACGGTCGAACGATTTGGATTTGATCTGGAAGGCACTCGCCGATGAAACACGACGATCGATACTCGATTGCCTTCGGGACGGTCCCAAGAGAACGACGGATATCGTCGAGAAGTTTCCCGAGCTATCCCGTTTTGGCGTCATGAAGCATATCCAGGTCTTGCGAGATGCTGGACTTGTCCTGACTCGTGAAGAAGGGCGAAGCAGTCTGAACTCTTTGAATGCAGTGCCCATTCGACAGATTTACGAACGCTGGGTTAGCCGGTTTGCCGAGCATTGGGCGACGACTCTAATAGGCCTAAAAGAGTCGCTTGAGAAGCCGCCCATCGAGGGTTCCAGCGCCCAGCGATCGCCAGAGAAGAAGTGACAAAGCGTATAGGCGGGGTGGCGCGCCCTGAGCGGAGCGAAGAGCGTGCCTCCCAACGCAGTTTCCTTCAGAGCAACAACGACACCTATTACGAATGCGATTTCCCGGCCTGGTGCCAATGCTTCTTGTTAAACTGCTCGGATTCGCCCCGTGGAATCGTCAATACCTTCCACTGTGACCCCGCATGAACTCGGGCAAGTTGAACGATCTGTCCGATGTGGTAGCAGGTGTGGCCCAAGGAGCGCTCCAGGGCCAGCGGCACGGAATGCGGGTCGCCACGGATTACGACAGTTTTTCCAAGATCATCCAACTTCAAGCTCTCGAGCGCCGTCAGCAAACAGGCCCAACCGCGCTCCCACACCTCCATTATCTCCGCTCTACTGGTGAACGAATCGACAAACTCGGAATCGCGGTTGCGTTCCGGCTTCTCGCCATCGGTCGTCAGGAAATCAGTCCAACGCGAAATCAAATTCCCGGCGATGTGCTTCATAATGACGGCTATCGAGTTCGTGTTCTCGTCGAGCGCGACATGGAGTTTGTCGTCAGGCACCTGCTCAACCGCTCGATCCGCCAGACGCTTGTTGGCCTCGAATGCATTGATGCTAGCCGACAGGAATACGGAGGCGATGTCCATGTTTTTTCCTTTCTCTGTTGAAGACATCCTACACGACCTTGTCGCGCTTCCGAACGCTCGCAGCCCGCGAACGGATCTTCCGTTCTCATCGATCATAAGCCACGAGCAAATCTCTGCCGCAGATCAAGGAAAAGAGCCTCTCGCTCAGGGTGAATCGGACCGCCAAAGTTGAGAAAGATCTTGAGTGCCGCAGCTCCCGTGTTGTCGAAAAACTGAAAGCTGCGCGTCCCCATGCCGTCCATGTGACCAGGTTTTTCCACGGCGAACATGGCGGCCAATTGCTGCCAACGGATGTGCATGTCCAGGGTCTCGGTCTGGACGTTAAAAAACTCGCTGGCCGTGCTGAAGCCGCCGAACTGGCCATCAACTTCGATCGTCGCCGCACCATTGGACAGCAACACGCGAACAGATCCCAAAGTCTCCAGGCTCCGTAACAACGGTTCCCAACGAGTAATTTCAAGTTCCGTGACTCGCTCCGGTGGGAATGCCCGAATGACCTCCACCTCCGGAACGCCAAGGTCACGGGCCAGCTGTAAGGTCATTTTTCTTGGGTTCTTCTCGACCGCGGCTCGAATACGATCCGAGTCGGTTTGTTGGATCGCCATCATGGAATCTCTCAATTAGGCTTCTGAACAACGGACGACATTTTGACCCTTAGTTGGCTGTCAAATTTGACCGCCCACCAGCGGGGTGTTTATAGAACCATTCGTTTAAGGCCGTCTTTGAGTAACCAAACGTTGAAGTTGATTATCAAGCGGATGTGCGTTTCAATCAGCCGTAGATAGGTGAGTAACTGAGCTTTATGGATTGGCACAAGCTTGCCAACAGCTTTCAGCTCTACGACAAGC
>JBBQMJ010000443.1:0-2819 GCA_038328815.1 Fimbriimonadales bacterium
CAAATCACAGACCGGCCATTTTTGTGGATCGAGACGGCGTATTGATCGAAAACCGCAAGGAGTACATCCGGCGCCCTTGCCATATTCACGTTTTCCCCCAGGCGGTGGAAGCAGCCAAACGGGTCTCGGGTTCGCCCTATGCGCTGGTCGTCGTCAGCAATCAAGCCGCCGTCGGACGCGGAATTCTAAGCCTTCAAAGAGTCTGTGCCCTCAATAGAAGAATCATACGACTGTATGAAAAAGAGGGTGCGACAATCGATGGCTCCTACATCTGCCCGCACAAGCCGGACGACAATTGCGACTGCCGCAAGCCCAAACCCGGAATGTTGCTGCAAGCGGCAAAGGAACTGGAACTCGACTTGTCGAAGTCGTTTATGGTGGGAGATAACATGACTGATATGGGCGCTGCCGATGCTGCCGGCGTTAAGGGCATTCTCGTTCGAACAGGATTGGGCAACGCGCAACTGGAAAGCACGGCCGAGCCCTACGAGGGTCCCGTCGCACACGACCTCTCGGAAGCGGTTGATATGATTCTGACCGGAGCCCTAGCATGAATCCCATCGAAGGTAGGGTCGCCATTGTCACGCGCACCAAAGACAGGCCCGCGTTTTTGCGTCGGGCGCTCAGGTCCATTGTCGAGCAAGGATACAAAGACTGGGTCTGTGCGATCGTCAATGATCGCGGTGAGCGAAGCATCGTTCAAACCGAACTCGACGTCTTCCCGGCAGATGTCCGAGAGAAATTCTTGTCCGTGGAGAACGATAAAGAGATTCTTCGCGAGGGCCTAATCAACCTGGGAATCCAGGCGACAAAGAGTCAATACGTTGTCGTGCTTGATGACGACGACACGTGGGAGCATGACTTCCTCACCCAGACCACTAACTTTCTCGACGATCCGGAAAATGTCCGATACGGTGGCGTGGTCACCGGCTCTCGCATCATCCGCGAGACATATCGTGAAGGCAACCTAAGCGAACTTTCCCGAATCCCGATCAGCTCATGGATGCGCGATCTGCGGCTTTGGCAGATGCTAGGCCAAAACCTCTTTCCAATCCATGCCTTCGTCTATCGGCGGAGCATTGGAGAGAAGGTCGGTTGGTATCGCGATCTCTCCGTGTTAGGCGACTGGGATTTCAACATCCGATTTATGGTCGAATGTGATCTGGCAGCCCTTAGGCACCGCATTTGCGCAAACTACCACCAGCGAGTTTCAACCGATAGTCCGTCCGCCCAGAACAGCGTACTTGCCGAGCACCACCAGTTCAAGCTGGACATGTTGCAGAAAGAACTTGCCGCCGAAAAGAAGAGAAAACACGGAATAGGCTTTTTCCTGAACGCAGCGGCATCCATGGCAACGCTTGAAAACGAACTTGCCAACCTGGAGCAGTTCGCCATCCCCGCGAACCGTGTCGCTCGTCGCCTGCCCCTTTCTAAGCGACGAGGTGCCGATCCTGGGCCGAGGCACACATTCTTCGATGCCCAATTGGAAATGCTGGCTGAAGGGCAGGAGCTCTCAACGGAGTCCCTCAACGCAGCTCTTAGGGAAGACATGAAGACGGGCAAGAGCGGGAGAGGGTTGCTGCTCAATTCAGCGGTAGCGTATCGCGATCTTCAGACTCAGATCGATGAGATGCGACATCTGTTGCAACCTGTGCACCAACTCGCCACAGTGCCGTTCAGGATCAAACGCACCTTCAGAAGAGATTAATTGTTGGGAAGAATTCCCCCTGGCATCTTCCGGAGTGGACTACCACCGAGCCATTCCAGAACGCCGGCAAAAAGAGGCTGTATGAATGTGATGGGTTGAGGGCCTCCACCGCTTCCAGCGTGGGGAGGCTGGCCAAAGGCCTGGTGGGGGTGTCTCCGGTTTGACCCTAAAAAAGTCCTTTCAAGTCATTCCTAGCCCGATAAGTTACTAAGATCCAAGTCAAGGAGCGGGGCATTCAACGCAATGAGACAGCCTCAACACATCCGGAGCCTACTGGCGGCAGCCCATCGCTTTTCCTTGTTTCCTCACCCCGATGGCTCGAAACTTGCCGCTAAACGGTTGAACTCTTACGACCATGGAAATGCATTCGGCGACTCGAATAGACGGACAAGGATTTGTTCAGCCTTCACGTCCAATCTCGGAAGGTAAACTCCTTTAGTGCTTGACGAACTCAAGAAGTTGTGGCAGTATCGCGGACTGCTCGACAGTATGGTCAGGCGCGAACTCAAGATTCGATACAAGAATTCATTTTTGGGCTTCCTGTGGTCGCTGATCAACCCCTTGATGACGGTGTTCGTCATCAGCTATATCTTTAAGACGGCAGTTGGTGGCGCTGGGCAGAATTTCAGCGCTTACGTCTTGGCGTCATATCTTCCGTACATGTTCTTTTCCATGGCGATCATGGACGCAACAGGTTCAGTCCTCGGCAACTTGGGCCTAATCAAGAAGATCTACTTTCCGCGTGAAATACTGCCACTCGCCATCATCATCAGTAATTTCATCCACTTTGTCTTGGCGCTGGGCGTGTTTTTTGCCTATCTGTTGCTCATCTACATTCTCAATCCGCATTCGTTTCCATTTCAGGTAACGACCATTTACTTGCCCGCCCTTTTGATCATCAGTTTTATGCTGGCTTCTGGGATTGGCCTTCTATGTAGTGCCTTAAACACGTTCTATGAGGACGTGAAATACATCATGGGGTTTGTGATGCAGATGCTGCTCTTTTTGTCTCCCATCATGTGGATGGCAGAACGGATGGCGTACCAAACTCCAACCAGATATATCGCGTTCAATATCGTAAATCCTATAGGGACGCTTTGCAACGCGTACC
>JBBQMJ010000444.1:0-2813 GCA_038328815.1 Fimbriimonadales bacterium
CTCCGGCATAACAGCTGGTCACCACGAGATCGTGTCGACGTTTTGTTATCTTTTGGTGTAGTCGTGGGATGGTTCTTGCCCGCATCCCGGAACTATAATCCTAGCCCATGGCGGAGCGCAACCATCGATTGAACAGCAACGTGTACCGGGGACAGATCACGGCTGCGTTCACGGCCTGCCTATATGACCGGACGAGATTACTCGCCTCAAAGCCGATCGTGGAGGCATTGGTGCCCTTACTCGCAAAGGCCGCCGTCCAGACTGGTTGCACTGTCCCCATCTATTGCTTCATGCCCGACCATTTGCACGTAGTCATGCGCGGGACTACGATTGCAAGCAACACCAAGATGGCTCTGACCAAATTCAAATCCGATTCTGGATGGTGGTTCTACCGCCAAGGAAACGGATTCAAGTGGCAGAAGGATTATTGGGACCACATTATTTGGCCCGATCAGGATTGGTGCGAATAGATTCGATACGTCGCTGCAAACCCTTGTCGGGCAGGATTGGTTGCAGATCCTCTCGATTGGCCGTTCACAGGTTCCATCGGGCATGATTTGAAGGAAATTCTTGTGGAGTCGATCGTTTAGTTTCGGACGCAGCCTCGAACCATCCCGCGACGACACTCTCATGGAACGGAGCGACTACTTCGACATCGCCGCGCGGAACTCATCCCACGCCTCTTCCGTCGGCGGGCCCGCCATGAGGACTGTGGCCGCATGGCCTTTGACCACTGCGGCAAAAGCTCGCTCTGGCTTATCGGGAGAGATCAAATCTAACCACTCTCCCTTGGGATCGGTTGCCATCAGGGTGTGGCCGTGCTGGCTATAGGGAACTGAAACCTCAAGCGCTGAACGGTCAGCGGCAACCCATTCCGACTCAAAAAAGGCCACAACCGCCCCAACGCCCGCGTCATCCAGGAGGCGGAGCCATATTCCGACCTCGCTAAGTCCGCGCAGGTCAAAGGCACCTACCAACACAAAATCATCAAGGAGGATCCACGACTCGCCGGAAAGAAAGTCGCCAGCAAGTGTCGGCAGCCCCACAGCTTCAGCAGCCGGGGTCTCGTACGGCGTGCGCCATAGCATCGGATTCAGTCCTTCAAGGCTTTCTCTATGGCCGCCTTCAGGTCTTTGTCATAGAAGTTCTCGCCCGCTTTCAGAATGCGGCCGCTCTTTCCAATAAGAACTTCTGTCGGGAAAGCGTTCACTCCGTAGGCCTTATTGATCTCGCCTTTGGTATCGATCGCCATTGGATACGTGTAGGGGCTCTTCTTGAGGAAGGCGGCAACTTCTTCAGGTCGCTCCATGGAGATACCTACCGTTACAAATCCCTGCGAGCGATAGGTGTCATAAAAGCGCTGGAGTGAAGGCATGCTTTCTCGGCAGGGACCGCACCAGGTCGCCCAAAAATCCAAGAGAACGACTTTTCCTTTAAGCGATGCTAAATCCGTAGGCTTGCCATCGACTGTCACGGAGAAATTAGCGCCCGAATCGCCCTCGGTAGGTCCCACGTATTTCCCCGCCGCGGGCGACTTCATTGAGAAGACGAGGATGGCGACGATCGAAACGGCAATCAGCGCAAGGACAAGCTGCTTCAGCATCTCTTACATTCTACGCCTGTCGGAGCGCTTTGCAGGCTTTGCAATGGCCTTGTATGGCCTTGCATTGTCCGGAAAAAGCAATGCAAAGCCCATCGCCAAGCTACGCAAAGCCGTGCAAGGCCTCCTCTTAATGGCGTAACTGGACGACAATCTTCCGTAGAACACCAGAACGGCTTGTTTCTGATCACCGATCAGCGGCTTGTCGCAATTCCCATGCCGGTAGACGAACTTGATGTTGTTGACGAGACACCACTCATCGAGCAGAACCCAACACGAATCGTGTGGGCGCTTGCTTGGCCTGCTGTCGCCTTAAACTCTCTCCAAGTCGTCAACACGCTTCTAGACCGGTTCTTTATTGGCCACCTTCCCGCTGCTGCGCTCACTGCACAGGGCGGCGCGATTAACGTGATGTTCCTCATGTTCTCGCTTTCAATGGCGCTGGGCACCAGCGCGACTGCGCTTGTCAGCCGTGCTTTTGGAGCTCAAGAGCCGACGGAAGTGAGGATTGCAAGCCGGCAAAACCTAAGCGTGTCTATGATTGCAGGGTTGGTCATGGCGGTGCTGACGGGCCTCATTGCAGCCGCTTCGTCGTCGGCCATTCTGCCTCACAACGACCCCGCTGCCATCCATTTGATGACCAGTTTCCTGGTCATCTATGGCTTGGCGCTGCCTGGTGTTTACGTGATTCAGACGCTTGCCGGATCGATGCGAGGCGTCGGCGACACCAAGAGTCCGATGGTCATTTCAGGAATCCAGATATTCCTGCACATGTCTTTGAACTGCGTCCTGATCTTCCCTCCTCGAACGCTCGGTGGCATCGCGCTTCCAGGCGCGAACATGGGGCTTGATGGCGCTGCAGCCGCACTTGCCATTAGCTCAACCCTGTCTGCCATTGGCTATTTGGCTTATGCGGGGAAGACGCCTTTGGGCAAGGTTTGGAATGTGAAGCTGCCTTCGAGGGATTGGACAGCGCGAATCTTGAAAATCGCCATCCCGGCGGCGACGATGGCATTTCTCCGTGTAGCGTCGTTAACTGCGTTTACGCTTGTTCTGAAAGGCGTTTCCGATGCATCGGCTGCCATTGCGGCAATGAGCATTGGTTTTGGAATTGAGTCGATTATGTTCATGCCTTCGTTCGGCTTGGCGATGGCGGCGGCATCGCTGGTCGGTCAGAGCTTAGGGGCGCAACGTCCCGATAAGGCAGAGAGAT
>JBBQMJ010000445.1:0-2767 GCA_038328815.1 Fimbriimonadales bacterium
GCGCGTTCGGGTCCCAGAAGACGTGTATCTTGCCCGCGAAGGTGTCTACTTCGCTCTTGGCCGGAACCGGGTCGATCGACCCTTCAGACTCACCCAACGGGTGAGCGCGTTGCTGGAGCACTGCCTTTGCCATGTCGCTCATTATGCAGCACTTGCAGGCGTTCCGCCATCGCGGCGGTCTTCAAACTGCCGTTTTAAGGTTTAAAGATGGGAATAGCGGACGCTCACCCATCTGCCTACGGGTACTGTGAATTTGTTTTGCGCGAGCCCAAAGCAATCCTGGTGGCCTTCACATTGAAGTTACCCTGAGCCATGGAGCATTGTCCTTTTTGATTGCCTGGATTGAGAGGTAAATCCCATTGCTCGGTGGTCTTCGACGCGGGCGCCCAGGAGATCATCAATCGATCACTGGTTGCTTTCCAAGTGCCTGTGCCCGTCATGCCGTTGAGGGAGTCAATCCAACGGACTCCTCCATTCGCAGCAAAATCATAGATCCACGTCCATTTTTCAACTTGCACCTTCCATCTTCCCGGTAGCATAGTCGGGACTGATCGCGCGCTCAATATTCGTTGAAGTGGGCCGTGACGTCATCTCAGTGCCGGCCGTTGCACTATACTCAGGGCAACTCGACGATTCACATCTTGCGTTTGCAAGTCTAGGGATTGTAAGGGCCGGTGCTAACCAGATCGACCATCAAGGACAGTCAGATGCTTCGTATTAAAACCTTATTTCCGGCGATGATGAGCTTCACTCTCATTTCCATTTCCGCCAGTGGACAAATAGTTCCAATCAAGCCTGGGCTCTGGCAGATCCAGATGGAGCGGGAAACCAACGGGCAGAAAAGCGCCGACATGTCTGAACGGCTGAAAAACATGCCGCCCGAACGCCGTGCGCAAATGGAAGCCGCACTGAAGCGGGGGGGAATTGAGGCCAACGGTAACACAATCAAGGTCTGTCAGACACGCGAGATGCTCGACCAGTCAAAGTTCCTAAATCCTCTCCCCGATTGCAAGACTACATACAGTAGCCGCACCAACAGTTTGTGGAAAGCGCACACTAGCTGCACTCAAAATCATCTGGAAAGCGATAGCGAGATCACCATCTTTGGTTCAGAAAGTTACAGTGCGAAAACCACTTCCACCATTCAGTCTGCGGGCCAAACCAAAACCACTCACATGACCAGGACGGGCAAATGGCTCTCATCCGATTGTGGGGACATCAAACCACCCGCGATAGAGAAGTGAAATTTACAAGGCGTCATCTCCCGAGCTTCTTCTAAAGTCTGCCCAGTACCTTCATCGCCAGCGCCTTCTCCTTCTCGAGAAGGTCGGCATAGATCTGATCTCGTCCTTGCGGTTCACTCAGCGCGGCAACCGTGCCAAGCGCGATGGCGAAATAATCATTGCCTTTACGGACATTCAAATCATTACCACCGCCGGAATAGGCTTCGTCGCCTATCCCTGTGATCTCTTGAAAACCCTTATTCCCGCCCTCTTTAATTAGCCGCTTTGACTCAGTGAACAACATCTTAACGTTGTCGGCACCTGACGCATAAGTCACCGAAGCCCCCGTTCCTGGCATCAAACCAGAGTACATGCAATGCATTCCATCGTCGGAATGAGCATCCCGCATTTCAGTTCCGAGGGCGGCGCTAATTTCCTCTTTCGTCAGCAATGAGCACGGATCGCGCTTCTCCGTGCGCGAAGCATTTGTCGCCGCTGCCGGTACATTTGAGGATGTCGCGGATCCCGTTTCAGGGCTGCTCGTGTGTCCGCAGGCGGCACTGAACAAAATAAGACTAAAACACGAAATGCTCCACTTATTCATGGGTACCTTTTTCACTGTGCGAAAGCCCACTTGAACCTTCGGACTACCGTACTTCGATTTGCACCGAGCATATCACGAGCGGTATGCGAAAGCCCTTTGCGTGCCCCGGCGGATACCAGCAGCAATTGGGCAACGAGCACATCGGCGGATTGGGCGTCATACGGCCAAGTCCATAATCAACCTGGATGCGCATGCGGCGTCCCATCGGGCGGAGGCGAGACCGAAAAATGCCAACTCTCAATTTGCAGTAGAGCCAACCTGATGACCTGCGCTCTACCAGCAAGCCTTTGCCCCAGACGTGCTTCACTGTCTGCGTTATCGAAACGGCGCGGATGGGGTGAAGATTGTCAAGCTGAGACGCTACTTGGCTGTGTCCACAAGGATGAACGTCTTACTCTTGTCTTCGCCAGCTTCGTCCGACCATTCGACAGTCGTGCTGTTTTTCTCATCACCCTTCTCTCGGAAAGCCATTCTACGGCGCGTCTTTGTGTTGAGGGTCCATTCGGGAGCTTCAGGCGCGAGTTTCCTGTAGTGTGCGATGACCTTATCAAACGAATCTGACGTGAAGTATTGCCTCAATTCGCTTTTGGGGTTCCTCAATTTCTCTCGTTCAAATTCTTGATCTAACTTCGCACCTGGATAGAGCGTCAGGGGGGCAGCCACTAGGATGCATAATGCAGCAACGGCGAAGATGGCCGTCCTTGCGGCCGACATCCCGTTGCTCGTCGCCAAATTAGTTGCCTTAGTTAGCATGTATCCTCATCATATCTTTAGTTTGGAACGGCAAGTTCCTATCTCGCGAGGGTGTAAAAAGGTTTGTGTAAGGGCAGTTCTCCTAGCATGAAAGAGGAGAAGGAATGGACATAAAACCAGAGGTACTGGATGAGTTGTTGAAGGGGATCAGGACGCAGGACGATTTGGCTGGGCCAAACGGCTTGTT
>JBBQMJ010000446.1:0-2751 GCA_038328815.1 Fimbriimonadales bacterium
AAACCCGTAGCTAAGAGCCCCGCGATCACGGCCCGTAGCAAGCATGGCCAGCCTCCCTTTCACGTCCTCAATTATAGGCTTGTTTGACTTCGGCTTAACCGTCCCTCTACCGTCAAATCACGCCTATTCATTCTTGCTTGGGGCCGGGGCTGATGGAGCCGGTATCGGAGCCGGGGCTGCGGCCGGTTCTGCAGGAGCCGCAGCTGCGGGCGCCGCTTCCGTCTTCGTATCGCCTTCCGTCGGAGCGCTCTTTGCCGCGTAATCGTTGATATGGAATCCCGCTCCCTTGAACATCACGCCTACGGGCTGGATAACCCGCTTCACAGTCCCTTTCTTGTGGCAGGCTGGGCAGGTGTCGAGGGCATCCTCGATGATGCGTTGCTCGACTTCGGAAATCTTGTGGCAGCTTGAACATTCGTAGACGTACGTAGGCAAATAATTCTCCTGATTGGGGTGCAGTCCCCATTTTGGCAGACGAGTACACTCCCATTCTCAACAATGATCGGCGCGCAGACATTTCAAAGCTCGGATTTAGCTGTCGTCGGCTTTTTAGTTCTGCTGGAGGCGCTGCTTTCAGCCGATAACGCCTTAATCATGGCCATCATGGTCCGGCACTTGCCCAAGCCAGACCAGAAGCGTGCGCTGTTCTATGGCCTTGGTGGCGCATTCGTCTTTAGGTTTGTCGCCATCTTGCTTGCCAGGCAAGTACTGCTCCTTTGGTGGCTACAGGCCATTGGCGCTCTGTATCTTCTGGCAATGCCGGTCAAGCATTTCCGGGAACAGAGTGAGCAATCAGAAGTTAAAGCCAAGGGCGGTAGTTTTTGGGGCACGGTCGTTGCAGTCGAACTCGCTGACATCGCGTTCGCGATCGACAGCGTCCTCGCCGGAGTGGCCATGATCCGCTCGCAGTCCAAAATCTGGGTTGTCTTCACCGGAGCTGCCATCGGCATCGTGCTCCTGCGCTTTGCCGCCAATGCGTTCATCAAGCTACTAGCCAAATATCCAATGCTTGACGATGTCGCCTACGTGCTCGTCGGCTGGGTGGGAGTGAAGCTTTGCTTCACATCGGTTCACAACTTCGGTGAAGCGGTTCCCGACGCCCTCCCCTTCAAGCCCCATGAAATGACTGACTTCATCTTCTGGACTGTAATGGGACTGATTGCAGTTATAGGCAGCATCCGAGCAACCAGGAAGGGCCACAAAGAAAACGTCGCAACCTTGCTCCGCGAGGACGAGTCATCAAACCTTTGACCTTTGACCTTTGACCTCACCTTTCACCTTTACTATTCACCTTTCACCCCCATAAAGTAAGCTCCCACCCATGTCAGGGAAGATCAAAATTGGATTTGTTGGCGCCGGTGGAATAGCGGTTGGATGCCACATGCCAGCGCTCGCCGCCATGGCGGATCGGTGTGAATTAACCGCTGTCTGTGATTCGAACGAAGAGAAGGCGAAAACCGCTGCCGAGAAGTTCGAGATCAAGAATGTCTTTAAGACACATCAGGAAATGTTGTCCGGTTCTGATCTGGATGCCGTGATCGTCGCGACCCCGAACCGATTCCACATTGAGCCAACAATCGACTCCTTCAGGGCCGGTAAACATGTCCTCTGTGAAAAGCCCCTAGCCACCAACGGGCAGGATGCTCGCGCCATGTGCGCGGCAGCAAGGAAAGCCGGCAAGATCCTCCATGTCGGACTTCAAACAAGGTTTTCAGGTCCCGCGCAATTTCTAAAAGGATTCATTGACGACGGTGAGATGGGGCCAATCTACTTTGCCCGCGCCCAGGCGCTTCGTCGACGCGGCGTTCCAGGCTGGGGCTCGTTCATCGACAAGAACGAGCAGGGCGGCGGCCCGCTCATCGATATTGGCGTTCACCTGCTTGACCTGACCCTTTGGATGATGGGCTACCCCAAGCCAGTCAGCGCTTCGGGCCAAACCTGGAACAAACTTGGAACAAATCCGGCGCTTTACAACGGCTTTGGCGATTACGACCGGAGCAAGTTCACGGTAGAAGATTTCGCGGTCGGCTTCATCCGCTTTGACAATGGTGCGGTGGTCTCCCTTGAGGCCTCATTTATGGGGAATTGCGATGGCAACCCATACCAGGCGCAATTCTTCGGCGAAAAGGCAGGCGCGTTCATCAAGCCTTACGAGGCTGATGAGCCGTTGAAAATATTCAGTGAGGATAACAAGCGGCTCCTAAACATTGTGCCCGCGAACATTGCCAAGGTTGAAAATGCACACGCCGCATCGGCGGCCGCTTTCCTCACCTCAATCGAAGAAGGGAAGCCCTCTCAGGTTCCCGGCGAGAACGGAATGACCCTGAACGCCATCTTTGACGCGATGTACAAGAGTGCCGAGACGGGTAGAGAAGAGGCGGTCAAGACGGATTACTGACCGGGAATGTTTGAGTGCGCCGACCTGGCGGCGCTTTAGCCAGTTGCTAACAGCAAACCGGCAACCTGTTGCCGTACGCGGCGGCTTTGTCCCGCGTACCCAGGTCTTCAACAGACCTAGCAGTCTCAATACAGCGACAGGGCGCCGGGTTGTGTCGGGGCTTAAGTTGCTGAAGCGCAGCCAGGTCTGCGCAGCCCAAAGGCTTAGAGGTAAAGTTTGAATCGAAACATGAAAGCTGCCAAGTCGCTACTTTTCGTCGCCGCTTCGATTTGTCTCGGATTGACGGGTGGCTGCTTGCCCCACGTAAAGGTGGTCGAAAGTTTCGAGTCTGCAACGACTCCTAATCCCAAAGC
>JBBQMJ010000447.1:0-2750 GCA_038328815.1 Fimbriimonadales bacterium
CCACGAACTTCTTTCGCATCTTCTCGGTGGCCAGTTTGTGGACGTCCTTTGTGACGTGGCTTAGCGAACTGATGTCGACTTTTACGGCAATTTCGTTTGCGGCGTAGACGTTCTGAACAGTGCCGGTCAGCCCCGCCATATGGTCGAAGTACATGTTCATCTTGCGATCATTTTCGGTGACGTCTCGGGTCACAATCTTCACGCGGTCGCCTTCTTTCCAATTGGGCATATCCGTAGTTTACCGGCTTGGCTCTAAGCTACGCCGTAGTCGCCACAGCTTGTACGGAACGGCGGCGCGAGCCATCCCCGCCTACCATGTTGGCCCTATTCGGCGTGAATCCGGTTAAGTACGCCAAGAACTGCCTTGACGACACCTTCAGCATCGAGTCCACAGTCTGCTCTAATGATCGACTGAGTGCCATGCTCCACGAATTTATCGGGCAGAGCTAGGACGGTATGGGGAATATGTCCAAGGCCGGCGCGGTGCAGGGCGTCACGAGCGGCATCGCCATAGCCTCCCCGCTGGACGTTTTCCTCAACTGTGACAAGCGCCTTTGTCGCGCGGACGTGATTGACTAAAGTGGCCTCGTCGATGGGCTTAAGGAACCTTGCATTGATGACGGTCGCTTCGATGCCCTTATCCCGCAGAAGCCTGGCTGCTTCCCACGCGACGCAGACCATAGAACCGACGGCCGAGATAGTGACATCTTTGCCCTCCGTGAGCACCTCCGCCTTGCCAAATTGTATTGGAGAACGAGATTCGGGAAGCCTGTCGTCACTTGAGCCCCGCGGATAGCGGACGGCTGTTGGATGTTCATCATAGGAAGCCATGAAGGACGTCATTTCCCGGAGCTCAGTTGTGTCGCGTGGAGCGAGCAAAACCATGTTTGGGATAAAGGAGAGGAAGCTGATGTCGAAGGCGCCATGGTGGGTCGGCCCGTCGTCGCCCACGAGTCCGGCGCGGTCCATAAAGAACCTTACCGGAAGGTTTTGTATGCAGACATCATGCAAAACTTGGTCAAATCCGCGCTGAAGGAAGGTGCTGTAGATTGCGCAGAATGGCTTCAGTCCTCCGGCGGCTAATCCCGCAGCAAAAGTGACCGCGTGTTGCTCAGCGATGCCTACGTCGTAATAGCGGTCGGGATAAGTTTTGGCGAACTGCGAGAGGCCAGTGCCATCTGGCATGGCAGCCGTGATCGCCACGACTTTTGGATCCTTCTCGGCGCTTTCCATAGCAGCGACGCCGAAGGCTTGCGTATAGGTAACGGGACCGCTCGTCGGGACGAGTTCTTGGGAATCCAGATCAAAGGGAGCAACGCCGTGCCACTTACGGGAATCTTCTTCGGCGACTTCGTAACCTTTGCCCTTAACCGTGATAGCATGGACAAACGTAGGTCCGCTGAGTTCGCGTACGTTCCTAAAGACTTCAAGAAGGGTGAGCAAGTCATGCCCATCAACGGGGCCGATGTATTCCAGGCCCATCTCTTCGAAGATGGTTCCCGTCTGTTCGGGCGCCAGATAGTGGGTGATGCCATGGCGAAGGCCTGCGGCGACTCTGCCCATTGGATCGGGCATTTTTTCGACGACTTGCTTTGCGCGTTGGGCCAGACTCTGTAGTTGTGGCCTCGATCGCAACCGGGCCAGGTAGTTCTTGAGGGCGCCAACATTTGGCGCGATCGACATGCGGTTATCGTTCAGGACCACGGTTAGGTCACTATTCAACTCGCCGGCATGGTTTAAAGCTTCCCAGCTCATTCCAGATGAGATAGCGGCGTCTCCGGCAACCGCAACAATGCGCTCTTTGGTTCCTAACTGATCACGAGCGACGGCGAAACCGAGGGCGGCAGAAATAGCGGTGCCCGCGTGGCCCGCGCCAAAACTGTCCAATTCGTGTTCTTCACGACGAAGAAATCCGCTCAGCCCTTTGTATTTGCGAAGGGTAGAGAAGCGGTCTAATCTCCCGGTTAGCATTTTGTGCGGGTACGCCTGGTGGCCAGTGTCCCAAATGACCTTGTCAGGCGGAATGGAATAGGCGGCGTACATGGCTACGGTCAGCTCAACTGTGCCAAGGTTTGAACTGAAGTGGCCGCCCGTCTTGCTCACTTGGTCAAGAATTGCTTGGCGGAGTTCTTGGGCGACTTCCAAGAGTTCCTTGTCCGAATATTTGTGGAGATCAGTAGGCTGAGTGATCGTTGCAAGGAGCCTATATGGGTCGGTCATGAATTGGGCCTCCAACGCGGCGCGCCTACTTACAGTACGGATTCGGGACGTCGTTCGTTGATAGCATTTAACATTGCCGGAAGACGATTCGATCCCTAGACGCTCAAACTGTTGCTCAAAATAGGCCCTTTATTGCCTCTATGATCGACACGGTAGACAATAATTGCGCATAAATTGTCATACTTCGGGGTGACAGGCGTACCAAGCCTTCCTACACTATGGGTGCGTCCGTAAATTAATTGTGGCTACTGAACCTAAAACAATCTTGCTTGTCGAAGATAACGCTGATGACGAGCAGCTTACGCTCCGTGCAATGCGCCAGAGCGACATCCCCAACATTATCCGAATTGCGCGTGATGGCGCCGAAGCGCTTGAAATGCTTTACGGCGAATCAGGCCACCATCGATTTCCCGATCTCGTGTTACTTGATCTGAAACTTCCGAAGGTAAGCGGGCTTGAAGTGCTACAAAAGATTCGCAGCAATGAACAGACGAAAACCCTGCCGATTGTCGTGTTGACTTCGTCCGATG
>JBBQMJ010000448.1:0-2748 GCA_038328815.1 Fimbriimonadales bacterium
GAGGTTTCCGCGTAATGCGAACCCTTCGGACGCTCACCTTCTTTACGCTCCTCATTGGCTTATGGGCGCTGCTTGCCAACCAGCACATCTGGGATCCGACCCTGTTTCCGCACCCGTTTACGGTGGCTCAGACTCTTTGGAACATGCTCTCAAGCGGGACTTTGCTCGATCAGACAGTGGTAAGCATGCGCAGAGTGCTTGGGGGTTATGCGATCTCTCTTGGGCTCGGCATTCCGTTGGGAATCCTGCTGGCAAGAGTCCGGCTGGCGGAAGAGACGATCGGCGCGCTCGTCACCGGATTCCAATCGCTGCCAAGCATTTGCTGGCTGCCACTTGCCTTGCTGTGGTTTGGCTTAAACGACCACGCGATTCTCTTCGTGATCGTGATGGGCTCCCTTGTTTCGATCACCGTGGCCGTAAAGGACGGCGTACACAATCTGCCGCCAATCTACGTTCGCGCGGCGCAAACGATGGGTGCAACGCCGTTTCGCATCTTTGTCGATGTGCTGTTCCCAGCTTCGCAACCTGCGATCTTAATCGCCGCGAAGTTGGGCTGGTCTTACGCCTGGCGCGCGCTAATGGCGGGAGAATTGCTCTTTGTCAGTTTCGGCCTTGGCCACGCGCTGATGATGGGCCGAGAGTTGGCGGATATGAGTCAGGTGCTTTCCGTTATGATTGTGATTATGGGGCTGGGACTGGCTTCCGAGAAGCTAGTGTTTGGGCAACTTGAAAATTATGTGAGGACCCGTTGGGGATTGAATCGCCTGTAAGACCCCAAGGGCGTTAGTCTCGTGAGACTAGTGCCCCTTCCAAACGCCCTAACGCCCTAACGCCTGCAAGATCAGGCCCTTACTTTCAGAAATCCTGCCTTGTCCAAACCATCAAGCGGCTCCTCCACAGAGCAAGAACCGAAGCTTCTAAATAGGTCGCGACCTCCGGCAATTTCTTCAAGCGTCGCACCGAACTCTCGCCACTTTAGGTGGTTCGCACCAAACTCAAACTCAGGGCCATTCTTTACCATGAGAATTTCTTCAATCTCACGCCTGCTCAGATCGTGAACGTGTGTGAGCGCAGCAGCGACAAGGACGTTCAAGAAACCGTGCTGCTCTGCGTTCGTTGATTTGTCGAAATGGGGCAGCGGCTGATGAAGGCCGGCGGTCAACTTGAACGGAATGTCTAGTTGGACGCACTGTTGAATGAATGCGGCGAGTTCGGCGACGCTAGGGAAAGCGGCGGCATCTGCGCCGCCCGTGCGGACCTTGGCAAAGGCGAATTCGCTCTCGGCGATGCAAGCGACCGCTTCCTCCATTGCGTCAGCCCACGGGATCTCAACGAAAGTCTCTTCGACCTTAACTGCTTTTAAGGCGTGGAGGCAGGTCTCTGTATGATGATTGTCCGGAAGCCTGATCTCATAAGCCTCGACGATAGCGCTCAGGCGAGTCATCTCCCGAAACTTGGCGATGTTCTGGATGTCCAGGGCTAAAGCGGTGTCCCAATGATGCCTATCCTTGCTGCTGGTCCCAATAACCGTTACTGGAGCTGGCTCGCTCAGAGGGTGTTTTTCCAGCTCTTCCGCAAGCTCCACGAGGTGAGAAGCGTTGCAAGCGAAGCGACTGACCAGCCAAGCATTGGGGCCGTCACGATAAGCCAAGAATTCTTCGACGGCCGGCTCCATACTCAGCTTTGCAGGAGGAAAGAGGCCAGCGTAGTCGATGACGCCGTCGAGAAGAATTCGAAGCGAGCGTTCCATGTCTGAATTCTACAGGGAATCTTGCCCGAGAGTTTTGGAGATAGCGATAACCGCTCCGACGCTTGAGGACAGCGTCCCTACCAGTGAACTAAACCGACTTGGCCATGATGATCGCTTCCGCGACCTCTTTCATGGTCTTGCGCATATTCATCGACTGCTGCTGGATGCGGCGATAGGCTTCGGTCTCGCTGATCTTCTGCTCGTCCATTAAAATGCCCTTTGCTCGATCGAGCAATTTGCGCGTCTCAAGCTTTTCGGAGAGCGTGTTGACTTCCTTGCTTAACTGGACGTTCGCCTCATATCGGCCACGGGCTACCTCGATAGCTGGAGGTAAATCGCTGGGTTTGAAGGGCTTGACCAGGTAAGCGAACACACCGGCAGATTTGGCCCGCTCGACCAGTTCTTTGTCCGAATAAGCAGTCAGCAAGATCGTCGGAGCAATGTTGTCCTCACCGATCAGAGTAACCGCTTCAATCCCGTCCATAACAGGCATCTTGACGTCAAGGATGCAAACATCCGGAAGGGTTTCCTTGGCTAGCTCGACGGCTTGCTTGCCATCGCCAGCCTCAGCGACGACCTCGTACTCGAGGTTTTCAAGCATCTGCTTGAGGTCAAGACGAATAATGGGATCGTCGTCGGCGATAAGAACTCTGAGTTTTTGCATACGCACACCTATAAAGCGGACAAGGTTTGGCAGCGTCGCCAAAAGTGGATTATACCACTTGGGGTGGAAGGCATGGCGCAGCGACGGGATAGGAACTAGGAACCAGGACAAGAGGGATCCAGAAGGAGTCATGCAAACGGGGATGCCTGCGACGTAATTCGAGTGCCGGCACTGGATCCAAATCTCAGACCCTATGTAAAGCCAGGGATCTTGACTAACATAGGTCAAGATCATGAAATTAAAAGAAAAGGTTGACATTAAAGGCGCGAAGGTCATACAAAGATCATTCGTGAAAGATCCCGTTGAAAAGATTGCTCTGCAGCGTATGCGGACA
>JBBQMJ010000449.1:0-2738 GCA_038328815.1 Fimbriimonadales bacterium
CGTTTATTTCCCGTATTTGGCGAACGCTTGAGCTACGGGTTAGCAGTGTCGAACTAGACCTCAAGGCCCTAGAATTTGTCCGCTATGCGGCCACCGGAAGCCACATTCGCATCATCCCCAACCGACCAGAAGGCATGGACCGTGAGGAGTACGAGCGGAAGGAAATGGAGACTAGGCGAGACCACGACATTGCCGCCAATGAGCCCATTTTGTTCGTCGAAGTCCGAATCGAAGATGCCTCAAACTTTACGGGCGCACTAACGGTTCGTGGCTATGAAGTCGCGGGATATAAGGTTCTGCGCGCTACGGGCGTGGCGGTGCCGAACTCGTTGGCCGCCCTGCTGCTCCACCTTGGACAACTCAGCGGAAAACGAGCCCACGCCTACTTTAACTGGGGTGAGCGAGGTCCGGCGTCGTACCTCATGAAATTCCTGTTCTCTGGCGAAGGCGACATCGCACCGTTAACCCGAGAAATTCTGCGGCGGTGCGAAGCCGATCAGAACCTTCGGCCGGTCATTCACGCGGCGAGCTAATCGAGTCTTGGGCCACTTCCAGCGCATGAGATGGCCCCCACAATCCCCGGCGTCGCAATATGCCGGCAAAATCTATCTGCCGCACAAACTTTGTGAGTCCATACAGGCAAGCTAAGACTGCGCTGTACCGCAACAACAGCCACATGGTATGGGCTGGGTTCTCTCCGGCTAGAAAGAAGGTAAGGCTTACGAGGACGAGCGGCACAAAAAAGAGGACTTGGTTTAGCTTTGAGGTCGATGGTGGTTTCTCTATGGCCTTCGTCAACCCCTTGGGATATCGGGCAAGAATGAACAGCGTGAGCCCAAGCGAAATGACCCCGTTGATGAGACACAGGATGAGGATTGCCACCCAGATTTGGGGAGCTTGGAGTCCCAATTTTTGGCCAATGTATCTCGCGCCGAACCCCCAAGCTCGATCGAGGTCTCGCCCAAGCATGAGATATTGGATGAAAATGCCCTGAAGAGCAGCCCAAATACCGACCAGGAATGCTCCGATGGCGAAGCCCCACTTGGTCCAACGACCAAGGGCTGCACCGATGGCGAACAAGAAGCCTTGAATCGCAATCGCGAACATAGGCGAGATTCGGCGGCCATCGATGCTCAGTGCCTTTAGGCCGGCCGCAATTGTCGATATCCACACCACGTGAGCTTTGTGACCAAGCCCTTTTGACGCAAGAGCAAGCATGGCGGCTTGAATGGGGGCCATGACCGTTCCCGTCAGCGGAAACCTCAGGGAGTGCAGCCAGGTTCCGAGAGAACATTCGATTCCGCCCGAACTCGCTCCGAAGGTTCCGACCAGCTCCCAATCCCTTAATTCGATCAATGTGCGCTGAAGCTTCTCTTTGGTGTCCGAGTCCTCGGCGTCGAGAACCCGGTCAAACTTCTTGCCGAGGTAATACTCAACTGCCTCTTGGACGCCTTTGCGAAGGGTTACGACGACCATTCGTGGATTGGATGTGCGGATGGCGGGCCAATACTCGATGAGGCCGCCGCCTTCGGATTCCCACTTTCCGAACTCGTCAAGGACGACGACATCTTCGCGGGTCAGACCCGTGGACCAAGCAGCTAGTTTTTCCAACGTCTTGGGCTCAAGTTCGTAGGCTCCTTCATCATTGCGTTTGGCGAACACATCCTCGTCGCCCGATTTGACCCAGTAAAGCGTGTAGGAGTGAGCTCCGCGATCGAGAATCGGACGGGCGCCGGCTACTGAAACAAAGCCATCCACACTGAAGCCCTGCACAGATGCGTAGGTGGCAAAACCGGCCAACGTCGTCGATTTTTCGCTTCCAACTGGTCCAGTGATGGCAACCAAAAGCATGTTTTTACCTCGCGGACAATCGTTTTTCTAGCGAGTCCTTCCAAAGGGTGCTCAGCTGAGGCAGGTCGTGCAGTTCCAGCAATGTGGCTCGGTCTTTTTTCTCGGTCATGTAGAGATGAAATGCTCGGTCGATATTCCAAGTTGGATGAGGGCGCTCGACTAATTTAAGGTGCTGTCCACCATGGACGGTTCCTTGTTTGAGGGTTCGGGCGTACCAGCCTCCCTTTCGGTTGGCAATGACCTCGAGGTTAAGCCCAGGCATATCCAGTCGGCGGGCGAGCTTGAAGCATGGCAGGCGCGGTTGACTTATTTCGATCAGGATGTCGTCTGCTTCCCACACGTCGCCCAGGCAGACGTCTGGCTCGATCAGGTGAGATACAGTGAAGTTCTCGCCGAAGCTGCCGTAGGAGAGCAGGCGGCCAAATCGGGCTTCCCAGGCGGGGTAGTGCTCGGCGGAATAGATGAGAAGGGCTCGGTCAGGGCCGCCGTGGTGCACAAGGTCGGCTTGGCCGTCGCCGGCGAGATTTGTATCGCTGAGGTAAACCGGGCTCTCGACGCCGAACTTGAAGATTCCTGAATCCCATGAACTATCTTCGCCATCTTGGGAGGAAAGGGAGCTGTCGTAGGTTTTGGGCATCCCAACCTGGATGGATAGAATCTCCGTTTCAGCCACTATTCAATCCTACCCCTCCATGTCTTTAAAAAAGCAGTCGGTGGGTGGCGTGATCGGGGACATCTGGGCTCTCGGGCGCAAAGCCCATTTGCTCGTACATCGCCTTTGCTTCGTCGGTTTCGGTGTATAGCATCAGACTGGTGAAGTGAGTCTGGGCGGCGGCGAGTACGGCTAGCATGAGGCGCTTGGGCACGCCCTTGCGTCGATGATTTGG
>JBBQMJ010000450.1:0-2711 GCA_038328815.1 Fimbriimonadales bacterium
AACGGACACCTCAGCTTAAGGTGGTAGGTGTCTACCATAGCGCGGAGAATGTTCAAGAGGCTTCAAACGAAGTTCGTGACCAAACTCTCAAGCATCCGGAGATTAACGCTTGGATCGTCATTGGGCCCTGGCCGTTACAAAATAAATCGCTCTTAAAGGTAATCGATCCCGCGGTCGTGAAGATCGTTGGCCTTGGCTGTTTACCGGCCGAGTTGGCGTTCGTGGAAAAGGGCGCAGTCCTCTACTCTGAAAATCCCTATCAGATGGGCTACGTCTCGGTTCAGACCATCATTCAAAAGTTTTTTCAAAAAATGCCGATTCCAGCTATCGTCAAGTACGACCTAAACGGTAGCCGTGTCCGTCAAGACAACATGCGGTTTTGGGCGCAAAGCTTAAGTACATGGGGATACAAAGAAGTCCCAGACGAATTGATCTATTCGGGCCACGGCCATGTATGGGTTGCTCCTGGGCCGCATTCTGTTCCCGACAGCAAATTCAAAGGCGAGAATTAGGTTAGACCGGGAACCTGGGGCTCATGCTCGCAAGCCAAATCTGGCCCGTGTGGTAGGAGGCGTGTTGCGACAGCCTTGCTAACCCTTGAGCGCCTGTCACCGAATCGCCCACTGGGCTCTCCAGCACCATCGCTAGTTGGGCCTCCGTTGGGTTTTCCATGATCAGACGGACCCGCTCTCCTGTGAACGCAATTGCTTGATCCAAAGCAGCTGCCGTGAGGTATTTCGCCTCCCTGAATGGCCCACCAACTCCCTCTCGTAAGAAACCGCCATGCACCGCGAGGTCTAAGAGCGCTTCGAAGTCCGTCGCTGCCGGGTCGCGTCCCGTCATTCGGGACGACCAATAGTGCTCGACACCAGCTACGTGATAAACCATTTCGAAGATGGTGTGAGCCTCGGGGTACAGCCTCCAGGACAGTTGCTCTTCCGATAACCCCTCGATGGCCTCAGCCAACCGAGCGCGCGTAAAATTCCAGACTTCGGCGTATATCGTCATGCGATTTAAAAGGATAGCTTGCCGCTAGAGCCCTTCAACCTGCCAAGTGATGATTTTGCGTTGATCGACAACTTCGCGCACCCTTGTCGCAAACGCTTTCGCTTTTTGCGGCTCGTCGATGATCTTGACAACAACCGGGAGGTCTTCCGAAATGTCGAGTACGTGGATCGAATGGATCTTCGCCGAGCTTCCAAAGCCCATGATGCCTCGGTAAGCAGTTGCACCTGCCAAACCTTCCGTCCGCGCCATTTCAACGATCACCGTGTACATGGGCTTTCCGTGCCATTGATCCGTCTCTTCCAGATAGATTTCCATTGCTGTTAAGTTCACTATGCTCCTCCAATGGCGCGGCCTAGCATCAGCCCGATCCAACATCCCAGCACGCTTATGACAACATTCAAAAGCAAATAGTAAAGGGCCAAGGCATGAGATCCCTGCTGAAATAAGTCGATCGTCTCATAGGAGAACGTCGAGAAAGTCGTGTATCCGCCGAGAACGCCAACAGCAAAGAATATCCTCCAATTTGGACTCCAGCCCAGCTTAAGCATGAGCGCCATGAAGATGCCGATCACAAGCGAACCGGTGATGTTGATTAAGGTCGTCCCCCAAGGGAAAACCGCACCCCAACGGCCAGCGATCCAACTTCCCAGCCAATAGCGGGCGTTTGCGCCAAGTCCGCCGCCAAGAAACACAAGCAGGCTGGCGGTTGCGACGTTCACAAGTAGAGGTTTACCCGTTTCAATGGAACTGAACTGCCACGTTCCAGGTCATGGATGCGGTAAACATACGTGGTCCGCGGCGCCTCAACAACGTTGTTGCCTGGGCATCAGGAATCTAATTATGCAAATATCACGCCTCTATCGGCGAACCCTTCTTCTCGCTCTCAGCCTCGTCGCGGCCATGGCTTCGGCCCAAGATGTCCCTCAGCCGATTGCTGATGCGCTCAAAAAGGCAGATGCCTCCATCGCAGCAATTGTCGCCATCCCTAACGATCAGCGCACGTTCCAAAACACGCTTGGCGCCCTGGATGATCTCAGCGCCGTTCTGGAAAAGGACACATCTTTGTTCGTCTTCTTTGAGAATGTCTCCAACGATCCCAAAGTCCGAGGTCAGTCCCGTAGCGCAGACCAGGCAGTAAGCGACTGGGGCACCGCCCTCGGCAAGCGCGAGGATCTCTACAAGGCGATTAAAGCCTACGCCGACACCAAACCGCAGCTCGCCGGCGAGCAGGCGCGATTTCTTGAATTCACGATGCGCGACTATCGTCGTGCTGGCATGGATCTTCCGGCCGATCAACGCGCGAAGGTTCAAGCGAACGAGCTTGAGCAGAATAAGCAGAACATCGCGTTTGAGCAAAACATCGCAGACGACGACACGCATATTCCCTTCCTGGAGTCTGAGCTTGTCGGAGTCCCGAAAGATGTGCTTGCCAGGCTGCCCAGGATCAAGGATGTCTATCTTCTAGGCTTCGACTACCCAACCTACGACGGTGTAATGTACAATTGCCCGCTTGAGGGAACTCGTCGCAAGCTTTGGGTCGCATTCCGTCGCCGAGGCGGTGAGAAGAACGTCCAGGTTCTTGAACAGCTGATCAAGCTACGTTGGGATGAAGCAAAGATGCTCGGCTACCCGACGACGGTCGATTATGTCGTTGAGCCTCGTATGGCCAAAAACGCCAAGGCAATTGCTGATTTTTACGCCAA
>JBBQMJ010000451.1:0-2671 GCA_038328815.1 Fimbriimonadales bacterium
GGATTTGTCAAGGTTGTCTGCGACAAGAAATATGGCGAAGTGCTTGGTGTCCACATGATCGGCGCGCACGTTACCGACATGATTCACGAGGGCGTTGTAGCAATTAAGCTAGAGGCGACCCTGGACTATATGGTCGACACGATCCATGCACACCCAACGATGTCTGAGGCGGTGCTAGAGGCGTTTGAAGACGCGGCAGGGCATGCGATCCATAAGCTTTGATTCCACGATTTGTAGGCGTTGGATTTAGGAAGGCAGCCGCGTTCGGTTGCCTTTTCTTGCTTGCCCAGCTGGGGCATGGGCAGATGAACGCTGAGACTTTTAGCGAAGACGTCGTCAAGCTAGGCAAGCCCGTGGTGTCGCCTGCTGAGGCTGTTAGCATTGCGAGGAACTTCCTGATGAGCTTTCATCTCGAAGCTCCACGAAAGATCTTTAGGCCCAAACTGAAAGCACGAGTCATTGATCACAACGCAATAGGTAGTGAGTGGCTTATTGCGGTCGGACCTTACGAGCTCACAATCAGCGCTCAAAGCGGCCATGTTCTGCGCTTCGCTGACACGCCGGCCGTAGACAGGATTTCAAAGGCGCAGATGTTTTCGCACTCCAATCCTTTTAATGGAGCTGTCAGACCAATCCTTACCATGCCGCCCGCCGCCACGCTCATCGGCAAGCGCTCCGTACTTACTTTATTCGGTAAGCCGATTTTTGCACTTCGCCCGAGCGGCAACTACATTGAGCTTGTAGACGCTTTGCCCGTCCTAAATTTTGTGAATACTGTTGTCTTCGAATTCGAGCCCCGCACCGGACGACCAGTGCTATTTTCAAGAGCCATTGACATGAGTCTCCGACGTTTTACGCGAGCAATGAAAGAGGCTGAGGCATTGAAGTTCGCGTCGAGAATCTCGCCGAAGCAACTGCAAACACTGCTCGATAGACCGGAAACGGCCGGATCGGCGCCGATGCAGCTTGGTTACTTTGTCATTAGGCCCCCAAGAGCGAAACACGCCCGATACGTTGGAGAACCTGAAAAAGCGGTCTTGACGTGGGCAATTCGAACAGAGGATTCCGAGATTTTCATCGACGCCGGCAACGGACATTTGCTTGGCGGTTGGAAGCTCGCAACACACGGATGAAACCCATGATTGAAACCTTTCCAAACCCTGCGCCCGGACGCGATTATCTCATTTCCCATTCTTGCCCGGAATTCACGAGCGTATGTCCCAAGACCGGGCAACCGGACTTCGCTACGATTGACCTCGATTACGTGCCGGACCAGAATTGCATTGAGCTCAAGGCCCTGAAGCTGTATTACTATTCGTTCCGAAACGAAGGAATTTTCTATGAGGCCGTAGTGAACCGACTGCTCGATGAACTCTCTGCGGCTTGCTCGCCTCGCTGGATCCGAGTGACGGGACGCTTCAACATCCGTGGGGGGATTAGCTCGGTCGTTACCGGAGAGATTGGAAAACGGCCACAGGACTTGAAAGCGTAAAGTTGCTCCCGTTGATCGAATATCGAAACGCGAGCATCGCCGCGTGGTTGAATCCTGAAGTCAACGGCACCTCAGCTGAGCCTGGTCCGATCTTCGTTGCAAACCATTCTGATTCCCTGAAATCCATGTCCTGGGAAGCTGCTACCCACAAGGTTACATCTTCGGCTCCGCTTGAAGCACTTGACAGAAGGCTCCCAACCGAACTTATGGACCAGTTTGGGCTTGGCATCGTGAATTCTCCTGCACAGGCTCGCGAGAACGCGGTAAGGGCCTCGTGCTCCTGAACCTTGTCGCCCAGGAGATGCCCCGCATTGGGGACGAGGCTCGCCCATTTACGTTGGGTCAAGTCGTGCCAGTAGATGGAAAGGGCGTCTACTTGCCAGTAGGGATCGTTGGTACCGTTAACGATCAGGGTGGGAATTTTGATCGCGGAGCGATACGAATAGGGATCAATCAATTTGGCGAGGAGTTGGCCCTTGGGCGACTGTGCTTTGGCTTGGAGACTTCGCATAGTATATGGCTCTAGCTGCTCGCTGTAGAACCCCCAGGTTGCGATTTGGTGCTTCATCTGCTCCTGAACATTCAAGTTGTCGATGACCATGGGAGCAATGCCGACGATTCTCTCGTCCCCGGTTGCTGCCGAAAGCCAAGTTGTCCAACCCCGTTTGCTTAGACCAGTGACTACAAAGCGTCTTATTCGGCCTTCTGTGGCCCGTTCAAGCACATCCATGGCTCGGACGACGCTCTTGACCATGGGGAGCAGCAACGGCCAATTTTCGTCGTCAGTGTCGAGGAATTGATCGAAAGTGTATGCGACAAGATCATCTTCCCAAAGCTCATCGAATAGCGGCTGATTCGGGATTTGAAACAAGGTCGCAACCGGGAGACCCGACATGGCAGCGATCTCCTCTTGCTCTGCGAGGTCTAAATCGTTGGGATCGCCCCCTGTGACGATTAGAATTGCAAGGTCGCCTGGACCTTCAGAGATTGTTATAGAGTGCCTCCAAAGGAAGCCTTGCCAGCGCTGACTGTCCATTTCAAACACGGCTTCGTTTGCTCTGCTCCAACGAAATTCATTGTCTGGCGCCTGGACATATCTCTTCAATTCGGGCGGTGCGGGATTATCCACGATCCTACGGACAATACCTGTCGAACCTAGTCCAACTTGCGCATATCGGT
>JBBQMJ010000452.1:0-2666 GCA_038328815.1 Fimbriimonadales bacterium
CAAGACATCCTCGGCGAGGATCCTTGGGAGGAAGTGAGTTGGAAGGCAGCTGGCGACCAGATTTGGGAGGCCGTGGACGAGTTGCCGGAAGACTTCCGAATGACGATATCGCTGTGCGATATCGAAGAACTAACCTACGAGGAGGCTGCGAAAGCCATGGACATCCCAATTGGCACCGTCCGCTCCAGGCTCTTTAGGGCACGAAGGCTCCTTCGCGCCAAGCTATCCCATCTCAGTCCGGTGGTGAGCTAATGGCGATCCAAGAACCTGCCCAGGGACACAACCAAGAGCCCGGCCCTCCATGTCGCCACATGGAAGGAATGCTGAACCGAGCCGCAGACAATTCGGCAGGTCGCTTCAGCCGCTGGTACGCCTTTGCCCACGCCGCTCGCTGCGGCCGCTGCGGCCGCTACCTTCGAGCCCTGGAAGAAATGCTCCTCAGGCTAAAGGGAGGCAAGAATTTGCCTCCTGATGATGTTATGTCAAGGCTGACAGAGAAAATCTCGGAACTCAAGAACTAGGAGTCGCCAACCCTAAGCAGTTCCCCATGCGGCTGCCGGAGGCTTCTTGTCGCCGCGCCAGTATTCATAGCCCACGCCTTCGCTTGATAGAGCCAGCCATTTTCCATCTGCTGGCTTCCACGTGTCTCTCGTTACCCATAGGCTATAAATGTTTTCCTTCTTCCCATCTGGACGCGTGACTTCGACTTCGAGCTTCTCGGTAATCATCGCAAGCCAAGCGCCGTCGTCGCCGGGTTGCACGGTTAGCACGCTCACGTCGAACCGCTTGAGCACTGCCGACCTTTTGGCTGAGTTCTGGTCTATGAAATCCTTCCTCGATATTCGTTGCTTGCCGATCTGCACAAAGAAATCTGGCGCGAGCATCTTGTCCATTTGAACTCGGTCGTATTCCACACGCGCCTTGCCCCAAGTCTTGTTGAGATCGACGATCGCCGCGCGAGCCGCCTCAGCGTCAAGGGGCGTCGCCTGTGCCCAAACACCCGCCGCTAGGCAGGCCGTAAGAAGAGTAACGACTATCCGCATTTCATGCACCTCGATTGCAATACGTGCGAATGGTGCTCTCAGGGTTCCTCAGGATCGTCGGGAGCTAAGCGGATAGAACTGTTGGTCAGAACAGCGAACAAATGTTCAGTTGGAGACTTTTGAAGGTGGATACTCTTCTTCCTCCGCGCACCCAGCTTGATCCCAACCGAATGAGATTTCGATTAGCTTGCCTTGTTTGAAAGTATAGGTCTCGTCATATGACGTTGCCTCGTCGCCCTTGCCCGCGACCAACAGATACTGATAGTTAAGGAACTGCCTTGCGGGCCCGGTGCGCGAGGTCTTGTGCCCGTGCCCTAGCACTTGCTCAATTCGAGAGGGTGGATCGCCGATCTTTGGGCCCTTGCCGGTGGTGAGCGACGGAAGAGGCTTTACATTCATCGTTTGCACCTGACCTTCCTTTGCCGGCGTCCCATCTGGAATCTTGTAACCAAATTCCCTTATCTTATTCCGGTCGCGTGTCAGAAGCAGCATCACGTCGGCGCCATCGCAGTCAACCGTGCGGACCAGCATGTACCGTGACTTCGGATCGTATACACCGACGGTCGAATGGGCTTTGTCATAGGCTAAGGCGTAGCCCGCAAGCATGTCGTCGTACCATCGCGGCCTATGGTTTGGACCAGAATTCATACCAAGAACTGCTGCGGCGACTAATGCGACCATCCGCTTCATTGTAAGTCAAATCGTGTATGGGTTTGGGCAAAAGGAGATACAACTGTAGGATGCGAACGCTATTCGCCCTCTTGCTACCGCTCTCGCCGCTTTTTCGATCGGCCAATCTACAAAACACCGCGTTGTCATCGAAGTTAACGTCCCGGGCATGAAGGCCTATCGCACGGTGTTGAGCAATGCGAAGAACCTCATCAAAGCCTTCGCTCCCGCCAAGATCGAAATCGAAATCGTGTGTCATGGGGAGGGCCTAGACCTGCTCTTCAAGGATGCCAAATCTATGGCCGCCATGATGAAGGTCGCCGCCACATCCGGAATCCAATTCGCCGCCTGTTCCAATACGATGCGGGGCCGCCACATAAGGAAAGATCAACTCTATCCTTTCGCCGTTGTTGTGGATTCAGGAGTTGCGGAGGTAGTCCGAAAGCAGGAGGCCGGCTGGTCCTATTTGAAGGGCGCTTTCTGAATTGGCGTCGACTTCGGCGTTCAAAACTCTTTCCTTTGGGGAATCTTGGCCTAGTTCTCAGATTCGGCCCGGTTCTTGGAAGGATATTCGCTGCACCATTCGATTTGAGTCTCCATGGCACTGCAAAAAATTGAGTTGGCTCACCGCTGGAAGATTCGCCTCTACGGCGAATTCGCATTGATTTCGCCTAAATCCGGCGTCGTAAAGCTTGCCAACCGTAAGGCTGAAGCCCTTGTGGCCATGCTTGCCGTCAATCGTCGGCAAGGTGTTTCGCGCGCCTACGCTGCGGAAACCCTGTGGCCAGCCAAATCCATTGAAGCGCAGAGCCAAAGCTTGCGACAGGTCTTGACGCTATTGCGCAAGGCTCTGGGATCGGACGCCATTATCGGAGGCCGCTCTCACTGTCAGTTAAGCAGTTCGTTTCTATTCGACACTGATTTCGAGAGTGCTGCGTCAAGCGGCGGCCTTGC
>JBBQMJ010000453.1:0-2633 GCA_038328815.1 Fimbriimonadales bacterium
CGCTTGGCGAAATCTTTGTCGACATGCACCGAGAAGGCGCCGCGTTCCGATCCCTGATGAACTGCTTCGCCATCGCAATCTCGCTTGGTCTGCAGTATGGCGTGCCTCTAGAGGAATTCGTTGAGGCGTTCGTCTTCACCCGGTTCGAGCCAAACGGTACGGTTCAGGGCCACGACAACATCAAGATGAGCACGTCCGTGATCGACTATATGTTCCGCGAGCTTGCCTTGAGTTACCTTGGCCGAACTGATCTGGTTCAGGTCAAGCCAGAAGACCTCCGCGGCGACACCGTTGGATCCCCCGCCCAAGTCACCGAGTTCATCTCTGAAGAAGAGGGTGAGGAGTTTGAAGGAGCAGCGCCGGGAATGGCCCACGAGAGTCACGAATCTAAGGGCTTCTCCAAGACCAAAGTCGGCGAAGAGGAAACGGACGATAACCCCTACGGACAAACGGTCCTTCCCTTCGACGGCGACGCCCGCGCAGCAGGTAGCCCGACCTACACGCTAGAGCTCCAAAACAAGGCTTCGGTCCAAGCGGCAAAGCCCGCGAAAGATGCTGCGGTAGCCACAATGGTCGTCGATCGATCGGAGAAGGTCAGACAAGCTCGGCTGAAGGGTTACGAAGGCGATCCGTGCACGGCCTGCAGCTCGTTCACCATGGTCCGCAACGGCGTCTGTCTGAAGTGCGACACATGCGGCGAAACCAGCGGCTGCAGCTAAGGTCCGCGAAATATGCCTCCAGATTTCCAATCTGGAGGTTAAGCTTTGATCATGAGCTGTTCACCCAAGATTCTGGACCTCGCGAATAGCATCGCATCTAGACTTGCCAACGTAGCCGGGGTTAGGGCAGTGGTCATTGGGGGTTCGCAAGCGCGCGGCACCGCCGTGCCGGGGTCCGATCTAGACATCGGCATTTACTACCTGGGCGTTCTTGACACTGATGCCATCAACGGAATTGTAAAGACCCTGTGCCCCACAGCCGAGGCAACGCCCGTTGGAGGCTGGGGGCCATGGATAGATGGTGGCGCTTGGTTGGAAGTTGAAGGCCAAAAGGTCGATTTTATTTACAGGGACCTGCAGAAGGTCGAGGACACCATTCGGGATTGTCTTGAAGGTCGAGTCACAAGGCACCTGCAGCCTGGCCACCCGCACGGATTCTTCAATCACATCTACGCGGCCGAAGTGCACTACGCCATCCCTGTGTCGGATACAAATGGCGTTTTAGCGAGACTCAAAAGCCTCCTCGGCCCATATCCACCAAGGCTCAGGCAAGCAATCATCGACAATTACCTTTGGCAAGCAACTTTCGCCCTGGATAATGCTGCCAAGGCAACGTCAAGGGTCGACACATTCTATGTAGCCGGATGCATGTTCGAATGCGTCGGGTGCCTGATTCAAGTGCTCCACGCGCTAAACGGTGTGTACTTCCTGAATGAAAAGGGTTCAGTGGCCGCGATAGATCAATTCGAGCTAAAGCCCAAGGATTTCAGCAGCATCGTGTGGGAGAGTATGGGAACCGTCGGGCATTTTGATCGTGAGTTGGATTCAAATGTAGCCGTACTCCGCTCATTTGCCGAGGAGGCGCGTCGTCTGGCAAATGGTGACCCGCTCGCACAGACCGGTCACAAAGCCAACCTGTTCGAGCAGGTCAAGAAGCTCTTGGGCAGCTAGCGAAGGCCCTGCGCATCGAGCGAGGGCGCAAGCACAGTGTCAATACCCTGAATCAAGCCGTTGTGCGTTACGACATTCGTGATCGAGTAGTGCGCCGCGCCGCCAATCAATCCGCGTCCCTGCACATTCTCAAACCAAATAGTAGTGCCTCCGAGCGTCTTGATCGACTTCTGTCTGACAGCCTGGTCGGCGGCGAATCTGCCGTACACAACATGCGAAAGAAGCAGCCTTCGCAGCGACCCCTTGTTTGATAGGAGCCCCTGAAGTCTGCCCTCGGGCAGCTTGGCAAACGCATCATCGGTTGGGGCGAATACCGTGTATGGTCCGGCGCGCTTCAGGGTGAAGGTTAAGTCGGCTTCTCGGAGAAGCATGAGGAAAGTATCGAACTGATTGACGGACATCATCGTGTCGACGATGTCCCGGCCCTCCGTCTGTTTCGCGGGCGATGCCATAGGCGACATCGTGGACGCGAGTAAAAGGATTGTCATCAGAAAGAACTTCATTTTGAGCCTCCAGGCGTCCGCCAAATTCTGGCGGACCGTGTACCTGTAAGATCGCTTGAAATAGGTTGATGTTTCAGCGAAGTGTGAGTCATGGATCCCCGCACGTCGGCAAGAACCATCCGACGACTAGATGCGACTTGCTATACGTCCGAGAAATGTGCCCAATGGCTCCGCGGAAGTAAATTAGTTGAACTGGCTTGATCTCCACCGGCACCAAGTAATTGCGCAAGCAAGACTTCGGAGGCCAAACCTATGAGACAGTCCCTACTTCCATTGCTGGTTGGATGCACCGCGGCAGGCACCCTATGCGGGTGCCAGGGAATCAAAGCCCAAGCTCAAACCACGCCTGGCCACGACCGACAAGGCGTGGAATTGACTCTCTATCAAGATTTTGCGGGGCACCCACAATCGGCGGTCAGCAACCGGCGGCTCTCGAGAGTTTCGGTGACTGCGATGCTCA
>JBBQMJ010000454.1:0-2627 GCA_038328815.1 Fimbriimonadales bacterium
CATTTCGTCGAAGTCGAGGTAGCCGTTTACACCAAAGCTCGACTTAAATTTGTCTAGATGCTCTTGTTTGCGGTCTACCACGGCACATAGCTGAGAGCCTTCCAAAAGGCCGTAAACGTTGGCGTGCATGCGCCCCATAAATCCACAACCGACAATGGCGACGCGCAACGGCTTCATTGCGAAAACGTTACCTGCCCGCAGGTAGAGTCCTGTCGAAGATGCTGCTGAAATCGCTGAATTATTGGTCTGCGCCTGGTGGGTTGGAAGGCAAGTTGGACGTGTTCGAGTTCCTGAAGAATGCCGCCGACAACCGCTTCCCGGCCGTTGAGCTTGCGGTGTTTGACACCGGCTCCTTGCCGTTAGGGGCTGATGAAGCGTTTTGCTTGAAGATCCTTGGCGAGGCCGAGCGCCTAAACGTCAAGGTTGCCTCGCTTGCGAGTGGACTCTACTGGTCGCATTCGCTTGGCGATGCAGCTGAATCATCTCGGCTTCAAGCTGCCGGCGAACTTGAGCAGATGATTCAGATTGCTTCTTGGCTCAAGGTCAATACCCTTCTAACCATTCCCGGTTCTGTTGACGTCTTCTTCCTTCCCGACCGCGCGGCGCAGCCTTCCGATGAGGTCTACCGTTACGCAACCGAGGGGCTTCGGGCTTTACTGCCTTTGGCTACCGAGTGCAGGGTGAGGCTCGGGATTGAGAATGTCTGGAATAAGTTCCTTCTCAGCCCGCTGGAGATGGCTCAGTTCATCGACCAGTTCAACAGTCCCTGGATCGGGTCCTATTTCGACGTCGGCAACATTCTCCCCTATGGCCACCCTCAGGATGGGCTGCGCGTTCTGGGCAAGAGGGTGGTTGGCATTCACTTCAAGGACTTCCGGCGCAGCGTAGGAACGGCAGACGGTTTTGTGGACCTGCTTGAGGGCGATGTGGATTGGCCGGAGGTCATGAAGGCGATTCGGGAAATCGGCTACGACGGGCCCATTGTGGCTGAGATGATTCCCGGCTACAGGCACCACCCGATGGTAAGAATCGCGAACACGAGCAACGCGATGGACGCAATTCTAGGTTCCACTGCGTAGCCGCCGACGGTTCCAGGATATTGCGTTGCGACAGATTGTTAATGTCTGTCAGCCCGAACTCCGTGCGGGGGAATCTAGCTGGAATCGCTATTTGATTTGGATTCGTGGTCCGTTACCAATTGGCTCTGACGTCGAGATTCCTTGTATGTCATACGGAGTTCGAAATGACAACAAATGCTCCTCCCAAGAAGCATCAAAACGCTACCGCTGGGTGGTTCGAGGCTTGCTCCATTGGGTGATTCGCGGCTATAGGAAGACGTCATTCCGAGTTGGCTCGCGGGAAGGTGATCGCAAGCTCGGGTTCTTACCAAAGCGCGGCGTGACCAAAAACGGTCCCTCCACTTCGCTTTTTATTGCTACGGTCGGGATGACGATCTGGGGAGAGGCGGCACAATGAAGTGGCCTCGTTCTTCCCTGCGTTTGAGGCACTTCGCGCATACTCAAAACATGCTGCTTCTTGGCCCATTGATGGCACTTACCACGCTTGGCGCACCTCAGCCGTTAGAGGCCCGTTGCCTTATTCCCGACGTCAAACCGGGGCAGGCCAAGTCTGAGAGCGTTGAGGTTAAGCCTGAAGGCAAAGATCAGAAGACGGAGTACGAGATATCTCTGTCGAACAGCGTGCTCAAGGTCACGTGGGAAGTTGGCAATGGCGAGCGCAACGCACCGATCATTGACAACGGTTTCGTCGAGAACAAGATGGTTGGGGAGCGGATTTCTATCGGATTCCCTTTCGAGGCGACCACCGCCGATGGAACTCAGCTCTGGCCATTCGGGATGAAGTTGAAGGATAAGCCTAAGCTCGAGAAGGTCACTGCCCAGCCTGGCGCCGCCCAACTTTCCGCGAGGTGCAACGGGCAGCAGGTATCGGCCACGATAATGGACGAGACTCATCACCTTCAGGTGAAGTGGAAAGCCATTCTTCTTGATGAGTCTAACTACGTCCGCCAAGAAATCTCGTTCAGCTCCCTTGAGGGTGAACTTCCTCTCACGAACATGATTCTGATCCGCAGCGACCTGCCCGGTGGAACGGTCAGAGGCTCTGTTCCAGGGTCCCCCATTGCGAGCGAGACCTTCTTCTGCGGATTGGAGCATCCCATGTCGGAGAGCAAGATCGACAAGGACTCGGTCACCTGCGCGATGTCGCGGAAATTGCCGATCAAACCCGGCGTGACCGTCACCTACAGCTCGGTCGTCGGCGTGTCGCCGAAGGGCCAATTGAGGCGCGCATTTTTGAACTACTTGGAGCGAGAACGGGCTCGGCCCTATTCGCCATTCCTTCACTACAACTCCTGGTACGACGTCGGCTACTTCAATCCCTACAGCGAAGCCGACTGCCTTGACTCCATCGAGGCATTTGGCAAGGAGCTCGTGAAGGACCGAGGCGTCAAGATGGACTCGTTCCTGTTCGACGACGGATGGGATGATAAGCAGACGGTTTGGGACTTTCACAAGGGCTTTCCGAATGGCTTTACACCACTGAAAGAAGCGGCCGAGAAGTTTGGCGCCGATCCCGGGATTTGGCTTTCGCCGTGGGGCGGGTATGGG
>JBBQMJ010000455.1:0-2563 GCA_038328815.1 Fimbriimonadales bacterium
CAGCGTCTGGCTTCAGATAACTAAGACTTTTCAGGGCACCCATTCGAGAACCATTCGGGAGGACTGTTAAAATTGGGCGACGAGCCTGTGGAGTACTCCAAAAGCGCGCCTAGTTGGTAGTCGTAGCTGCCACCGGGACGAGTAAGTTCCATCAGCTTAGTTTGAGCTTCTTTCAGCTTTCTAGCGTCTTTACTCTTAGCCTTTTTCTTCACTTCGATTGCAAGTAGGTTCGGTCCATCTTGGCCACGAATGTGAACGATTATGTCGGGCCGCATGGTATGACCCGGATGATCCCGCCGCTTGGGATCATCGCCCAAGCGATTGTATTCTGCGTCCACGTGATATAAGGGAAACAATCCTTGCAGATACATCGCAAGGCGGAAACACACTGCCTGTTCATGGTGGCCGTTTTCGCCCTTGAGCAAGTATTCGTCGTTCAGCGTTACGATTTGGATAGCCACCTCAAGCCGACCCTTGATTGCATCGTTTTCCACGCCCGAGTATAGCGTCCGGCCAGATAAGCTGCTGGCAGCGCAAGGCGGCGATCTGTCAAACTGTTGTATGACCCATCAGACGGTTCTCGTCGTTGACTTCGGGGGCCAGTACACCCAGCTTATCGTCCGACGCGTGCGGGAGCTTAACATCTATTCCGAGATGGTCCCTTGGACCTCTGCGGCTGAGAAAATCCGCGAAATCAATCCTGACGCCGTCATCCTAAGCGGCGGCCCAAAGTCTGTTCTGGAAGCTGGCGCTCCCGATCTTGACCTTTCGCTGTTGAAGGGAATTCCGACCCTAGGCATTTGCTACGGCCAGCAGCTTATGGCCCACAAGCTGGGCGGCACCGTGAAGCGGTCAGCAAACAGCGAATACGGCAGTCGGCACCTTCAGGAAACCGAGCCGAGCAGCCTTGTTGGCGGCATGGCGTGCAAAGAAGTCTGGATGAGTCATGGCGACAGCGTTTTGAAAGTCCCGCCTGGCTTCATTGTCACCGCTGCGACCGACACCTGCGCCGTGGCTGCGATGGAGAATGTGGGCGGGAAGCAGTTCGCGGTTCAGTTCCACATTGAGGTCACCCACACACCGGAAGGACGCTCGATTCTCAAGAAGTTCCTTCTGGAACATGCGGGTCTAAAGCGAGATTGGTCCAGCGAAAGCTTCATTGATGAGCAAGTGGCTTCCATTCGCAAAACGGTTGGAGAGGGAAGGGTGCTTTGCGCGGTCAGCGGCGGTGTGGATTCTTCCGTGATGGCTGCGCTGCTCATCAAGGCAATTGGCGATCGGGCGGTTTGTGTGTTCGTTGACCACGGCCTATTGCGCAAAGGTGAAGGGGCGCAGGTTCGCGACACGTTCTCGACCCACTTCAAAGGGAATCTGAAGGTATTTGAGGCTCAGGATCAGTTCTTTGGAGCATTGAAAGGTGTGACCGACCCGGAGCGGAAGCGCAAGATTGTCGGCGAGGAGTTCGTGAAGGTTTTTGAAGCCCACGCTGATGAGCTTAAGAACTGCGACTTCCTTGCGCAGGGGACGTTGTATCCGGACGTGATCGAATCTGGCTCACCAACGGCGGCGAAGATCAAGACCCACCACAACGTGGGAGGCCTGCCCGATTGGATGCGGATGAAGCTGATTGAGCCGCTAAGGTGGTTGTTTAAGGATGAGGTTCGAGCTGTCGGGAGGAAGCTGGGCTTACCGGACGACATGGTAGACCGCGAGCCCTTCCCGGGTCCCGGTTTGACAGTGCGTGTCTTGGGTGAAGTGACTCCGGAAAGGGTGGCGATGACGCAGGATGCGGATTGGATCTTCCGCTCGGTCTTGAAAGAGCACGGTTTAAACCAGGGGATTTGGCAGAGCTATGCGGCTTTGCTTGACGTTCGAAGTGTTGGGGTTATGGGTGATGAGCGGACTTACGAGCAGCCGATCGTCTTGCGGGCGGTTTCGAGCGAGGATGCGATGACGGCGCGGGCTGTGGATATTCCGTTTGAGATTTTGGAGTTCATCGCGACGCGGATTGTGAACGAGGTTCGGGGCGTGAACCGGGTGTTTTACGACTTGACGAGCAAGCCCCCGGCGACGATTGAATTGGAATAAAAGCAAGTGTTTGTTAGCTTGTCTCAGTGCCTCCACCCCGTTGGAGCGTTGCTATGTACATAGGACTTGAAGAGCTGCTTGCGCGGCTGAGCGTTACGATAGAGTGAGTTGCCAAGCAGGTACATTCCGCATACGTGGTCGTTCTTAATGAAGTAAACATTCGTAGTACTTTGGCGAAATTGCGCAAAACTACGTCGCCCAGATTGACTCAAGCTGGCGCACTCGATACGATGTTCAAATGTGCCTTGGCCGCCTCATTCGCCAAGGCGCTGGAGACGACCGAGCACTTCTGGCACGAGAGCGAATCCAAGAGCTATAGCGCCCTCTCGGCTCTACGATCCGTCTGCGAAGACCTTGTAGTTTTCGAATTCCTGATGTCTCTCGACACCGCCCAAAGAAACCAGGTTATCTTTTCCATAATGGCCGTCAACCATCAGAAGGCACTCCAAGCACAAGTTGGATTCATGGACCATCT
>JBBQMJ010000456.1:0-2544 GCA_038328815.1 Fimbriimonadales bacterium
AAACAGGCTTGGGCGGACGGAAGAAGCGTTGGCCCTCGTTGACAAAGCTCTCTCCATATTTCCCGAAGACCCCGAATTGCATTTTCATGCGGCCCAATTTCTCACGATTTTGCGCCAGCTAGATAAGGCTCACGAGCACTACACGTGCACTCTCGGGTCGGACATCGCAGGCTTTTTTACGAGCGTCGATCAAGGCATTCTAGGATTTAAGACGCTTCATAATCGGGCCGAACTTGATGCCCTCATGGGTCGGTATCAGGACGCGAAAAGAGGGTGGGAGGCAGCGATGCAAGCGGTGCCACGATTTACACCCAGCGCCTACGCGCTGTTCGATGCCGCTCTTGCGAGCAATGACTTTCAGACGGCCCGGTCAATGCTGGACCGGGTGCATTCGATCGAAGGACCTTCCGATAGTTGGGCCCGGATGCTAAGCAAATACGGCGAACAGATTGGCGGAGACGAGATGGCACTTGATCTGTTGGAGCGAGCCTTCACTAGGGACGCCCGCGCGGTATCCGCCCAAATGGAATACGCCCGTCGCCTTGTCAACGGCGGCCAGCAGATTGCCGCCGTGCCACACTTGCATGCGCTCCAGGAGCGGGGCGTGGGCGAAGCAGCTTACTGCCTTGGAATCATTGCACTTGGCTCCAAAAGCTATGAGCAAGCACTGCTATGCATGGAGCGGGCTCTCGCCCTCAATCCAGGCCATGCAGATACGGCTAAGAATATCGCAATGCTGCAGGAACTGACAAAGGATCGCGGTGGCGCGAGTGTGCTCTGATTTCCGCGCCACCTGAAAACGTCTTCCATCCCAACGTGGCAGCACGCTGCCCTCGACAAGACAACCGGAGGCTTACCGACACTATCTAAACAGAGCTTGATCTAAGGCTAGTAGCTGAGCCCCGGCGTTATGTCCGCTTCTTCCAACCGCAAAGCCAGAATGAAGCGTCATCCCGCCGGAAGCCCATTGAAACTCCACCTTTCGGCGGAGCCCCGCTTAGCAGCCTACCAAAAATCGCGAATTTGGATCGTGAACCCGGGTTTTTGAGCCCGTGAGGAAGGGCCCCAAAACTGGTCTCCCGCCTCTCTGCGCCATAGGCAAGAAAGTAACTATATTAGCGCAAAAACAATCAAAAATGACGCATCACAAAGCTCAAATGCTGGTGTATGTTACAGCATCGAGGTCACATGAAGTGCTTTCACCGATCGCAGCAGATCATGTATGTAATCCGCGGAATTCTGGGCCGCTGGACGTCTTCACACACTTTGGCCAAGTCGGCATTCCAGGAGATGGCGCGTTTGTTTCACTCTGGTTCCTCGTGGAAGAAGGAGTGGTGTTGAAAGCCGCCTATCAGACCCACGGGTGCCGGTGGTCAATTGCTAGCGCTAGCGTGCTTTGCCAGCTAGTTACCAATCGACCTGTAACGACGGCGCTGCTCGTTGAGCCAAGAGATATCGATTTAGTGCTCGGTGGCATTCCTGAGGGAAAACAAGAATTTCCTGGGATGGCCATCCAAGCCATGGAGGAAGCAATTGGGAAACCATAACATATCAGGCGTAGGTCTTGCTGGAACCGGCACGAGTTGCAACACGGTTCAGGGCTGTAGCGGTGGTTGCGCGAACAATCTGGGAACGACGAACGCTGCGCCTCCTGCCGGTGTTGGAGGCACGGCACCCGGGGGATATGGCACCCAGTCTCCGAACACGCCGATCACCAGCTCGATTGGCATCCCTGGAAGCGGGTGTTCAAGCGGGGGTTGTGGCGGCTAACCGAAACTTTGCAACGACTTTTGGATCGATTTTCGAGTGATGGAAATGAAAAGGGAATTGAAAATAAATGGAACGACTCTCGCCTTGTGAGCTATATGCGGGTCAGTTAGTGCCCCAGGAACCTGTGCTCCTTTCACCGCTTGGCCTTGCCTGGGATGATCCGTATCATGCAATGCCAAACCCTGCCACAGGGGCGTTGCTCATCGATCCGGAGATTTCCCTGGCGGCCCAAAAGTTTGACCTGAACATCAGCTTCTACTATTCGAATTGGGGCAGCGGCGGCGAATTTGGCAACATGCACAGCTGCAGTACGAACCGTTTCGTCACCTCGCTTGGGGCGGGCGCTGCGACGATTACCTACGGCGATTTCTCGCAATTTGGGTTTACCAAAATTGGCACATCCGGCAGCATCACCACCTATTCGGCCAACATAATCGGTGGTCCAAGGACGACCTTGTCGTTTGATGGGTCGCTCTTCACTGAGTACGGCGCCGACGGAACGCGCTGGCTCTACCAAGATATTGCCGGCGCCCATCAGAAGTATCGTCTGATCAGGCAAATCGATGCCCAGGGCGTTGCGCAGACTTATGCATACAGCAGTGGCCTCCTGCAAACGATCACGGTGCCAGGTGGCAACAAGGTCACGTTCGCCTATGCGAGCGGCCTCCTCAATACGGTCAAGGATTGGGGGGCGCGCATCTGGACACTGCAATACGACGCATCGGGTGCGCTCAGTTCATTTACAACGCCTCTCGGATGTACTACCAGCTATTT
>JBBQMJ010000457.1:0-2534 GCA_038328815.1 Fimbriimonadales bacterium
CCCAGAAGCCTACCAAACCTTACAGGCGGCTAACCGATAATGTTATAATCAGGCCTGCGGAGAGATGGCTGAGTGGACGAAAGCGCCCGCCTGCTAAGTGGGTAACGGTGTAATAACTGTTCTCGGGTTCGAATCCCGATCTCTCCGCCATAAGCTTTCTAGTTCATTTGGTGACCGTAACAACGGTCGCCTGGATGACTCTTCCGTTCCAGATTTCTCCACCATAAGGGGCCAAGTCGCGTTTCTGCTGGGCGTCGAGGTGGGCATACTGCGGCCCCGATACGTCAACAGAGAACCCAGATTGCATCGCCGTGTTAAATACGGTGAGCATATTGGCGTTTGTCGAAATCGCGCCGACGATTTCTTGCGTGCCATCTAGCTCGATGAGCACATTGAATGAGGTACCGAATGATTGGATCCGTGTGACGTGACCTTTCACTTCCAAGGGTCCCACTTGTATCGTGGTAACGACCGGCCGGATCACCTTGCGGCGCACCTGGGGCTTTGGAGATGCCTTGCCCTTCGGCGAATCTGCCGTCCCGAGACCAAGGCAGGTGACCAGGGCAGCAGCGACAAGAATGGTTCGCGCAGTTAGTTGCATGAATGCATTGTGGCGGGTTGAGCGCTTAGGGCCGTATTCCCGCGCCTAAGCCAAAGCGTAGCAACTTGTAATCGCCACCAGACTTAATCACAAACACTGTCAACAAATGCTGCGGATTCGTGCCCTGGAGAGTGGACCAGCCGCCAGCGTCCCGAAGCTGGTCGTCCGACAGAATTAGCTTCTTCCAGGTTGGGGCAGTGACTGCGTGGGCCGGCTCGTGGCTTTTCTGTGTGGTCACAAGCATCAACGTAAGTGAATGCGTTGCCGGGTCGGTGCGCCTTAGGCAGGCTTCCCACTTGATCTCGCCTGGCCCGGGGGCGTCCTTTACGTTGGCGATAACTGGAACCGGAGCGGAGAGGAGCTTGGCCGTCTTCAGCGCAAAGAACGGATTGCGTATTCGCGCCATCGTTGCTCCGTCGCCGGGAGCGTAAATCTCGAAGTGCAGGTGCGGGCCCGTCGCGTCGCCGCTTTGGCCGACATAACCGATGAACTGCCCGGCAATGACCTGCTGGCCGGCCTCTAGATTCGGCGCAAACATCAGGTCGCGATCTGCTTTATGGTCCTTAGTGCCCAAGTTATCGTCGTTGAGGTGAGTGCCGAGGCAGGAGTAGCCGTTGTCGCCATAGATCCAAAACGACTCTCGTTTGAACCCGATGACGCCATCAAACGGCGCAACAATTGGCGTCATTTTCGACGCCCGAATATCAATCCCCGTGTGCCGGAAACCCGCCCGCATCTCGTCGTAATCGTTGCGCCATTTCGATTGGCTTAGCACGGGAAAGGTGAGCGCCACGGCATCAATTTCGGCAGGAAGCTCGGCTGTTCCAAATGGGGCTACTGGCGGCTCTGACCCCCAATCGCGATGGCTGGGAACGGGCCGCGGAATCCGTGGACCCTGGACTAACCCCATCAAAACGATCGTGCTCAGGATGCCCAGCATGCGCGTTAGTATACGAACAACGGTCCGCCGGGTTGCACATTCAAGGTGGTCACTTCGCGGCAATGAGTGACAGGCGCGTGCGTTCCAACTTGGTGACCGCCATTTGGGAAGACAAGCGTTCACGGTGGGCAATTTGCGCGTGGTGGGCAGCTAACTCCGCGTTCCCTTCCAAGCTGAATAGCCTCGCCCGAAGCTCCTCGGAATAGACGACGAACTGCCTGAGCCCCGCAATAGACGCCTGCAAAGAGATTCTCTCCAACCGCGGCTGACTGTCAAACCTGCGGCCTTCATGCACGTCAGCAAGAATTTCAGCGCTCCCCGCAACAACTCCCAGGAGCGGGCCCGATTCTATTTGGGAGCCGATTCGGTAAGCGTCCCTCGCCGTCTCTCGAGCTTGCGAGGGCTGGCCCAGCGATGCCTCGAAAAATGCTCTGGAAGCTTTGGCGCGGGCAAGCTCATCTTCGCCAATCCATAGCTCCGCGGTCTCCAGCGCCTTTAAGCCTTGCACAGCATCTCCCCAATGAACAAGTACGGCGCCCTTAAGCCTGAGATAGTGGGCCTTGGCGAAGCTAAGATTCGCGTTGATCGCCAGTTCCTTCGAGATGGAACAGAGTTCGCGGGCGCGATTGACTTTGCCAAGCCGAGAATAGACTTTTCCCAGTTCATAGACGCTGTAGACCGCAAGCGCGGTGTCTTGCTTGGCTTTAGACTCACTCAGGGCGTGTTCCAGCAATCGGGCGCATAGGGATAGGTCGTTTTCGCCACTGCCTAGCCAGTAAGAGCGCCATCCGGCCCATTCTGGAGTAGGGCGCGCCCGCCGCGAAAGTCGTAGCACGTCGTCGCATCGTAGGGCGTGCGCCAGGTCATGGGTATCCCGCAGCATGCCAAACATGGCGGCCGGGTTGCGATTGCAAAGGTGCTCAAGGACCGTGACGTAGCCTTTCAAGACCGAAGAAACGGGCTCTTCCACGGAAGGACCCAAGTTTGAAGTGG
>JBBQMJ010000458.1:0-2462 GCA_038328815.1 Fimbriimonadales bacterium
CTGCCGGCTGGAAGGTTAAGCGCAAATCCCGTGATTGCAGTCGAGGTGACTCCAGGACCGACGGCCAAATTGCCAGTTACTGCCGCAGGGAAAGTTGCGTTGGCAATACCGGTGTCAGCGAAAATCGCATAGTTGATACTAGCGCCGAGGTTAACGACCGCAGGGCCGAGATGCGTAGCTGGAGCGCCGTTAGCTGTCGCTCCGCTGCCACCGCATGCGGACAGCAAAATGGGGACGAGTGCTGCCATAGACCAGTGAAAGATATTTTTGTGGAAGCTCATTTCAATCTCCTAAATCATCGATTCTTGGTCATTGTCGCTGGACCAAAGTGCCCCTGTCGAGTCGGCTAATTTGCTGTCAGCTATGCGGCGTCCATGCTTACTCATACAGAGCGGACCCGTCCAGGCTCACGGCGATACCGCGAATGAGAACATGCGAACTCGCCGGCAAGTCCAACTCTAGCCGAGCTCACCTGCACGGCGAGATATGAACAACTGCAATCAGCCTCACACCTTCTGCAACTGTGATCAGGATTTGAACTAGGATGTCCCTTCAATTCCGGGACCTTTCTCCAAGAGAAGAAGAGATCGTTGAGCTTTGCGTCGACGGCCTGACCAACGACGCGATTGCAAACCGATTGGGGCTTAGTGTTGGCACAGTGAACACGTATTGGCTGCGAATTAAGCTGAAAGTCGGCGGCTCTGGCCGCACTGACACGGTTGTGAAGGTGATTAAGGATCGAGCCGAACGTGTGCTCCGCGACGCCAACATCGAATTGAAAGCGCTTGCCAATATCGTTGCTGACAAAGAGCAAGGGTTAGAACTGCGCGCGGCACTAGCGCTCCTTCACTTGGCGATGGACCAGATCAAATCCACCGTTTGGGCAACCGACCGAGACCTGGCGATTCACATCATCGCAAACGGCGAATTCCCTTCAACGCATTGCGGCGTAACGTGGGAGGTCGGCAAGACGGTTTATGAAATCTTCAAGACTGAGGACCCCTCGCACCCTGCAGTCGCGGCCCACCTGGGAGCCATTGCCGGCCGAGAAACAGAAGTTCGCCTCCAAGGTGAGTTCGCCAACATGTTTCTCCGGGTAATTCCGCTCCCTGACGAAGCCGGAGAGAGCATGGGATGCATAAGCATATTGAACACTGTAAGCCTCAGCGCTTAGCTCGATAGAACCAGCGTTCGGCTCTGTGGCCTTAGCGCCCAAGACGCAACCACTAAGATCGCGAGCGTGAGCGGGACAAGGATGTGGAAGGCACCAGGGCCATAGTCTCCGCGAGCCGCGTGTGAAGCCGCCGCTCCCGTCATCTCGAAGAACGCTCCTGCGTAAGCCCATTCCTTGAGGCGCGGGAAACGTGGAGCTACCAGGGCAATTGCTCCGAGCACTTTCCAAGTTCCCAAAATGGTTAGGAGGTATTCGGGATAGCCCAGCTTTGTCACCACTTCCAGTGTGCCGCCTTCGTGAACGACGTCGGCCAAACCACCTGACAGAAGCACAAAGGCAAGTAACCCTGTGGTTATCCAATAGCCAGCCAACTTGCCCTTTGGTTCTACCATTGCCCCACTCCTTGCTTCGTTGCGACATTCAGTCGATTGAAGAAGTTGGTCGTTGCGATGGAAAGAACCAAGGCGGCTAGAGCGGGTTCGTCAAAATGGTGCGTTGCCTCTTCCCATATCCCATCAGGGACCGGATCAGCCCGGTCGTCGAGACGGGTAACCGACTCGGTCAAGGCAAGCGCCGCGCGTTCCGCATCGGTGAAGTAGGGGGCGTCGCGCCAAGCGGACACCGCGAATAGCCGTTCGTCGGACTCACCAGCCTTCATGGCGTGTTTCACGCCTCCGTCGATGCAGGAGCAGCAGCCATTGATCTGGCTTGCCCTTAGATGGCATAGGGCAAGGGTCGCCGGCGGAACATTGCCCTTTTCGGTGGCGGCCATCAAAGCTTGGATAGCCTGCCAAGCTCCGGGCAGGATGGAAGCAGGGTTCTTCATTCGTGATTGCATAATTTGTCTCCTATGGTTTTTGTGAGCTAGACCGCTTTCCAAAGGAAATGCGCTCTCCTTGTCACATTGGCCAGGATTCGCTCGTCAGTGGCATGACGAAAGCCGTCAAGAAAATGTGACCGATGAACGAAAACGAACTGCTAGCGAATCGATTTGAATCCAACCGCACCCATTTGAGGGCTGTCGCCTACCGAATGCTCGGTTCCTTGGCCGACGCCGATGATGCAGTCCAAGAAGCTTGGCTCCGGCTCCGAAACATCGATCCGGAAGCAATCGAAAATCTCAGCGGCTGGCTAACAACTGTGGTTTCGCGAGTTAGTTTGGACATGCTCCGTTCCCGAAAGTCACGACGCGAGGAATCTCTTGACGACCGCGCGCGGGGGCAAAAAATGAGTGACAGCAGTTCAAGTGCAGACCAGCAAGTTCTAATGGCTGACGCCGTGGGCTTAG
>JBBQMJ010000459.1:0-2453 GCA_038328815.1 Fimbriimonadales bacterium
CGGAATACGCACTGCTGAAGCGTATCTCCGACGACGGTCGACTTGGCAAGCTACTCTCCCTGAACCTCACAAGACTAGGCGAATTCCCCTCGTGGTCATCCGAAAATTGGTTAGCAGACGAATCTAAGTCCGGCGGCGGCGTGCAGGACATGCACATCCACGATACAGATTTTGCGCTTTACCTCCTCGGCGAACCCAAGTCGATCGCCGCCTACGGTACCGTAAACAAAACCGGCCCTGCCTTCGCATTCACCACGCTGGACTACGGCCAAGCCGTTGCCCACTTGGAAGGTGGCTGGAACCTGCCGGTAGGCACGCCGTTCAAGATGACCTTCCGAGCCATCTTTGAGCATGGCGTCGCCTATTGGGAGAACGGCCCCATGACGATCATCGAGCAAGGTAAGCCCCCCGAAATCCCCGAGTTTCCGAAGATGGAGGCGAGCGGTGGCGGCAATATTTCTGACTTAGGCGGCTATTACCACGAGCTGCGCTACTTCGTGGAACACGTCCAGAGCGGCTTACCTTTGGAAATCGTCACGCCGCAGACATCACGAGATTCGCTGCGCTTGGTGCTGGAGGAGATTCGCCAGATCAAGGAGCGCTTGAGCTAGTCCGGATGCGTTTCCCACATCATGTCTTTCACGGTCGGGACGACGGTGTTCGGCACATCTCCAAGTTCAAAGATCACGATCCCGTTCTTTCCCTTCTTCAGCCAGCACCCGGGCAAATACATCGTTTGCTGCGCGCCTATGTGCCAGTAACGGCCGAGGTTGTGCCCGTTCACCCAGACCACGCCTTTCTTCCACCCACGCATATCCAGAAACGTGTCGCCAACGGTAGAAACGATAAACGTCCCGCGATGAAACGCTGGGCCCGCAACGGCAGCCGTACCAAACTTGTAAGCAGGCACAGAACCCATTGGGAACTGAAACATCTGCCAACCGGCGAGCTCAACAGGACCAAGCCACGCCCCGCTAAATCCCTTCCGCTCGCCGACAATTTCCTTACCGTAATTGACCCGCCCAAGGCTCTCGACCAAGATGTCAAGCTGCGACCCCGGAGGCAAATCGACTTCAACCTTGTTCTGCTTCTTGCGTCGGTCGAGCGTGGCTATGAGGCTGCCGTTGGCGAACACCAGCGCCCTATCCTGAAGGTCGCTCAATGCTAGTGGACCATGGGCAAATGATCCTAAGTGAGTTCGATACAGCACAAATCCGTATGCCTGATTCAAGGCTTCAAAGGTCAACGGCCTGTCAGCGACCACTGGCTTTGGCAGGTGATCGAAGAGCCCTGCTGATTCCTTAAGTTCGATGGGCGCCAGTGCAATAACAGGTAGCGACTCGGGCACCGCGGGAAGTTTCTCACCAGCGGGCAAGTGCCTGGAAATCACCTCGCGGTAGGCAAAGTATTTGGCAGTTGGTCGCCCCGCGTCATCGATGCAGGTGTCGTCGTAGTAGCTGGAGACCTGCGGATGGTAATCGCCGCCATCGACATTGGCACCGTTCATAAAACCGCCAGTCCAACCGCCGTGGACCATGTACAAGCTAAACGAGATTCCGCGCGAGTTCATCCAGTCCAGATCGACGAGGCTCTGCTTCATGTCGGTCACGGAATGGTCCATGCCCCACTGATCGAACCAACCCGGATAGAACTCCCCGTTCATCCTCGGAGAGCCAGGGCGGAACTTCTCAAGGTCGTTGAAAGCGCCCTCCGGCTTATCGCCAAAGTTCACGGCCGCAGCAACATCCGGCAAGGTCCCGCCCTTCAAGACCCAACTGCCATCAACGGTATAAAGCTGCCCATCGAAGCCAGCGCCCCGAAGCAAATCGCGAATCGCGCCCATGTAAACATGGTCGCTGCCATACGAGCCGTACTCATTCTCGACCTGCACCATCAAGATTGGTCCGCCGTGTGCAACCTGCAGGCCGGCCAGCTGCTTTCCAACCTGCTTCAGATACTTGCCGCAGGCATCAAGAAATCGAGGATCAGTGCTGCGTACCTTGAGATTAGGAATGTTCGCGAGCCAGTAAGGATAGCCACCCCACTCCCACTCAGCGCATGCATAGGGACCGGGACGTAGCAGCACCCACATGCCTTCTTCTTGTGCGGTCTTGACGAACGCCGCAACATCGGCATTGCCCTTGAAATCGAACTTTCCCGGCTCCGGCTGGTGCACATTCCAGAACATGTAGGTAGCAACCGTGTTAAGCCCCATCGCCTTCATCTTGCGAAGGCGGTCGCGCCAGTACTCTCGCGGAACGCGAGCAAAGTGCATCTCACCCGAGCGGATTTGGAATGCCTTCCCGTCTAAAACGAACTGATCGCCCTGGATGCCGAAGGTGTGGTTTCCAGCGGGAGGGACCCGGTCCCTCGGGTCCACGCGAGCCACAGCCAATCCCAAGAGCGCGAAGAGAATTACGGACATGGCGATGAACCTACACATGCCGCTTGAG
>JBBQMJ010000460.1:0-2442 GCA_038328815.1 Fimbriimonadales bacterium
GGTTGAGCGAAGCGATACCCCCGGTTGAGGAGAGACGTACAGCACCAGTTCTCAAGGTCGGGGGACTCCAATGACCTTGTGGGACCGTCTCTAGCAGCCTCTCAAACAAAAATTTGAGATTCGGCATCAATAATGCTCCCCATGCACCTACGAGCAGTCTCTCGTACCAAGGGAAAAATCCTTTCACGAGCCTGAAGATTCAACTTAGAGGAGAGAATCATGTCACGAATCACGAAGTCGGCCGCGCTGGCTAGTGTTTGCATTCTTGGTATCGGCGCTTTGGTATCACCGGCCAAGGCAAGCTATCTGAACTTTGAGGACAAAGCCGCCCTCAAAGGCTTAGTATTGAATTTTGGAACGGTGACACTGCGGGTTGAAGATAAGCCGCTGACCCAGGAAGAGTTCGCCAGCAAGGCGATAGACTGCAACAAGTGTGAAATGGATTTGGCCAAGCAAGCTACAAAGAAAGCCACCAGCGCGGACGTCCGCGAGTACGCTCAGAAGCTCGTGGACGATCACGAGAAGATGGGCAAAGACCTCAAGGCTTTCGCCGCCGACAAGAAAATCGGCATCGTCACTGGCGTGAGCAAAGAACACAAAGAGCACCTAGCGGAATTGACGAAAGCAACCGGCAAGGACTACGATCAAAAATTCATTCAGATGATGATCGATAGCCACGAAAAGGCTTTGAAGATGCTCAACAGCTGCTCGAAGGACTCGAAAGACGCTTCGATCCGTGACATCTGCGACAAATCGATTCCGACGATTCAGAAACATCTCGATGACGCGAAAGCTGTCCAGAAGAAGCTGTAACCGATGGAATCACTCGCGGAAGTCTTCAGTCTAATAGAAAGGGGCGGGATCTTGGATCCCGCCCCTTTCGCGTTATTGGTGGAAAATTCGAGAGCGCGGTTCAAGGCTTCAATTGGGCTTCAATTGGATTTTCAGGTCGGTTGTCTCGGCTGTAATATCCAGCTTAATGTCTGATGTGGATGATTCGCTATATTTCTTTGGGGTCGCTGCCGCCATCGCCTTGTTCTTCACTGGGCTCGGATTGTTGAAGTCAGCAGCGGAAACGGTCACGATGTAAGTGCCGGGAACCAGTCCATCACCCTTTCCATAACAGCTCACTTCAAATTGGCCTTTGCTGTCCGTATCCGCCCGGCCTTCTATGTCTACGCCCGTTGGATTGAAGACGAGGCGCACGTTACGAAGCGGCTCCCCGTTTGGGAGAGTCGCCACGCCTTTACAAATAACGGGCTTGGGAAGTGCGGGGGCCTGGGCTGCGCAGCCAGCCAAGGAATAAATCGCAATGGCAAAGGCGAAACGACATAAACTTCGCATATGTGTAGGTACCTAAAGAGAAGATAGTCGGTCGCAAGTTTAGAGGCTGTCCTAAAAAGCCTCGCTCGCCTCGATATTCCGGGGAAAGCGGAGCTTCCAGGACAACCTCTAAACAGGCCAAACGACCTAGGTAGTTGCGGATCAATAGTTCGGAATGATCTCGCCGCCGTTGTAGGTGACGAGCATTCGAACGACGCGACGATCAATATTTTGGTTTAGGAACTCGACGTGGCCATCACAGAAAACAGCATGAGCACCGTTTGTGTGGAACGAGAAAATCTCATCATTGTTGCCACAGTTGTTTGATGGGGCCCATAGGCAGGTTGCAGCGCTTCCGCCGAACGGAGTGTCAGTGTTGTTGATCGCCCTGCCTGAGTCATAACTGCCGCTTTGGTAACCAGAGACGCCGAACGCGGCATCTGGTTCGGCCCAGCGCCAGAAACCACGGCCCGTGCCGGTGACCGGGTCGATATAAGCTGCAACATACTGCTCGTTTCGGCCAACATCTTCCGCGATCGCGATCGTGGAGCTAGTGCCGTCTTTGATCGACGTCATTTTGTTGCCGTTCATTGTGGTCACGCCACCCATGACGATCGCGCCCAAGGCGCCGGCGGCTCGCGTCGGCTTGCTTCGCAGGCCCGTGTTCGGGTCGATATCGGTGTAAATCGTGGCGCCGTAATCGGCGTACCCGTAACCTGAGCTATCGGTTGTAGTTGAATTCTGAGCGTTGCTAGGGCAGATATATGTTTTGACGGCATTCTTTGCAGCGGCTATATTGCCGGGAGCAGCTGGATCATTGTAGCGAAACTTAAGATTCATCATGTTGTAGATGTTCCCCTGCTCGATGAAGGGAAGAAGCATGGTGAAGGTGGAATGCATTGCGAATTGGCTCGGGCCAGTCGGGAAATTGACGAAGTCCGTGCCTTCGCCACCCGTCGGGAACTGCATGTTGACTTCATGATATGCTTGTAAAGCAATACCCATCTGCTTGAGATTATTCTTGCACTGGGCGGCCGAAGCTGACTCTCGAACCTTTTGTACTGCGGGCAGTAGCAAGCCGATGAGTACGGCGATGATGGCGATCACCACCAATAACTC
>JBBQMJ010000461.1:0-2415 GCA_038328815.1 Fimbriimonadales bacterium
AAGGCGTCGCCTTAGATGGCCCGCTCGCCCAATTAACATCCGCGCCGTATCGAATCAGCAGTTCAACAACGGCACGGCCGTCCTCCAAAGGAGCATCGGGCAAGGCGTTCGTAGCGTGATAAAGAGGCCCGTGATCCATCAGGTTTTTGACGTTGGCATCGGCGCCGTGCTCCAGAAGCAACCGAACTCGCGGCACGTCCCATCGAGTCGCCGCCTCACTCAACAAACTGGGACCCATCTCCAAGGCTGTTGCAAGTGCCGGGTCCTCCTGAAACGCCTCTCTAAGCTCGTCCAAAGACCGGTTATAGAAGGGAAGGAATGGATCGGTGAGAGTCTTAGCGGTCTCCGTGAAGTACTCGCGGAGCCGCTCCCGAGCAGTCCCCGCGATCCCAACATCGTCCATGGCTGCAAACATATGCCCTAGCCACCTTTGCGATTCTTCCGAGCTAATGGATAAATGGGCGTGGCGGCACACCAAACTCTGTTTCCCCCTCTTAGCCTTGTAATCCGCCGGCCCCCCAAGTCGCTCGCCAATAAACAGCGCAAAGCGCTCATTAAGTGCCGACATATCCTTGGGAAATATCCCCCGAAGCACCGAATCCTGTGAGACTCTCTCGTGGAATCGATCCGAGAGGTCACGGCACGCCTTTATCCCTCCGACATGTTCGAAAAGACTCTCCCCATTCTCCAAGCGAGTATTCAGTTTGGGCTCGATCAACGCACCTCCTGTATGAATTGTGTCTCAGATGCGGCCCGGACCCATGGGTCCAACTCATGACGTAAACTCTCAGCCCAAATACCGGCTTTCAGAAGCATAATACGGTCATGCAAGCGAAACCCAGAATACTTACCCTTCTGGCCCTAGCCGCGGTCGCATGCGGCGGATTTACCGTTCGCGCACAGGAGCAGGACAGTGCGCAAGCGATAGCCAGGCAAGGCATGATTGGCAAAATGGCGCCCGAACTGTCCGTTGGCCAATGGCTTCATACCAACGGCAAGGCTCTGTCGTTAAAGAGCCTGCGTGGAAAGGTGGTCGTGCTTGATTTCTTCACCTTCTGGTGAGGGGGTTGCGTGGATTCCATGCCCGAGAATAATCGGGTTTATGGAAGATACAAGAGCCAAGGCTTGGTTCTTATCGGAGTCCATATCGATCCAGATGTCCGTCAGCGAATTCAATCATCAAGCAGAAGGGCGTGACCTATCCAGTGTGCCAGGACAAATCTCCAGACACACCTAGCGGAACAGCCGCGACATATCACATCGAATACATCCCGTCGATCTTTATTATCGACAGGAACGGCAAGATCATCGCCGAAGATCCACCCGATCTCGCTAAGGCCGTGAAGAAGGCATTGGCCAAGAAAGCAAACGCGCCCATCATTCAGGTTCTTTAACTTAGCTAGCCAGTTCAAGAACCACTTGGCCCAGGCTACTCACTCGTCGTCTGCCACTGGGCAGCTCAAACTCTTGCTGTATTGTCCGGACCGGTCAAAGCAGCAGGCACGTCGCTTACCTGAGGCAAGCTTGTCGATCGCTACTTCGATCCTCTTCATGCGAGTCTCTGCTTTCTTTCCCGAGATGATCCAGTAGATCCAATCCCTACGCGCAATTGCGGTCGTGTCTGACCACGTCGCCAACGCTTTCGGAGAGGCCTCTAAGGCCGCTTGCACGTCATCCGGTACCTCGGGTTCTGGTTCCACCGTCACGGGAGCTATCTCCAAAGTGAAGCTGTCTCCCACCTCAACTCCCGCCGCCCCGCGCAGCTTCTCGGACACTCTCAGCCAGTGCCCGCCCTGGCCATCCGGCTCAAGGGTAGCTTGAAAAGGGAAGCCGTTGAAGGTGCCTTCCACCGATGTCATGCTGCGTGAAGGGAGCTTCTCGCTGGCGTCCTTCGGCAGATTCAAAAACGTCCAGCCCTCGCTCTTTGCAGCGCCGGCAGGTCGGTAGAGAGTCGCTGTGAATCGGATAGTAGATGCTATCGTAGACATCTTCGCTATTTTGTCATACGAACGAAATCTGTTACGGTGCCGCTCGGCGGGGAAAGCGGTTTGCGGGAATGTACACTAGCCCCATGCGAGCGCAGCCAATGCTTGGAGTTAAGGATGTCGAGGCTAGCAGCCTCTGGTATCAGCGTCTCTTCGGGTGCACTAGCGCCCACGGAGGAAGCAGCTACGAGAGGCTGAACTTCAAAGGCAGCCTAGTGATGCAACTCCACAGCCTCGAAGCAGACCACCACCACGGCCCCATAGCTGACAAAACGCAGCCACTAGGCAACGGGCCCCTGATCTGGTTCGAAGTCGACGACTTCGACGCTCTTTCACAACGAGCACACGAGATGGGCGTCGAAATCATCCTAGACAAACACTGCAACCCTCCCGACCGGAACGGCGGCCCCAACCACTGGGAAATCTGGAT
>JBBQMJ010000462.1:0-2401 GCA_038328815.1 Fimbriimonadales bacterium
CGAAGCAAGGATTCGCCAGTGCTGTGTGCATGTGGGCACCTTCGAAGAAGACCCCCGCCGTCACTCTTTCTGTTGGCGAGGGTTATTTGAAGATGCGACCGACTTTCCAGGTAGACAACTTCAGCCGTTGAGGATGGCAAAATGAGCCTCGGCGAGCTATTCACCGCCCTCGGCTATGTCGTGGGTGGTGTCGTGTTCTTTCTTGCCGCAAGAGAACGTAAACTCGCCACAGAGGGTGTCGGTTGGATTGTCGGGATTGGGATACTTTCGTCTGCGATCGGCGCGCGACTGTGTCAGTTGCTGGCCGAGGGCTGGCCAACAAGAATCCCATTTTTAGTCGCGCTACATCCTGAAACTGGGGGAAGAGCATTGCTGGGCGGCGTGATTTTCGGCTGGCTTGGGGTTGAGCTGACCAAACGAAAGCTTGGCATGCGCCGCTCGATGGGCGATATGTTCGCGCTAGCGCTACCCGCAGGCGAAGCCATCGGCCGCATTGGCTGTTTCTTCAACGGGTGCTGCTTCGGCACGGCTTGCACCGTGCCATGGGCCGTTTATCAGCACGACGCCTGGAGACACCCTGCTCAGCTGTACTCGGCATTTGTGTCTGCCGGGTTATTTGGCGCGCTCTTAGTTGCCAAGAAGCACCTAAGACGGGAAGGCGATTTGTTCAGGCTTTACCTCTTGGGCTTTGGTGCTACGAGGTTTCTCCTTGAGTTCGTACGCTGGCGAGAGTCGCTGGTCTGGGGCTTGTCGCCGATGCAATGGTTCTGCCTCGACTTGATCACGCTGGCGACCTTCCAATTGTGGCGAGGCAGGAAGGTGCATGCTGCCGCATGAGTGGCGTTAACCCACAGGAAAGGAAATGTCCAAACTGCGGCACGGTGGAAACCCAGGGCTTTTCACATTGCGCGCATTGCGGCCGGGATCTTGACAATGGAGACGCCAAGTACAGTTGTGCCCTCATAATGCTTGTTATCTTAGGCGTATCGATGTTGGTCGTTGGTGGCTGCTCAATCGTATCGGCCATTGGATATTCCAGCGAAAAATCCAATGTGTCGGACCTTTACTTCGTGATTGGACTACTTTGCATTTTGGGGGCATTATTAACTTTGGGATTCTTCATGTCAACAAGAGGTAAACGATGAACCAACCCCCCGAGCCACCGCCTCAACTCGGTTGCCCTAAGTGCGGATGGCCGCAAGCTAGCGGTTCCAATTTCTGTCCGAACTGCGGGACGCGGCCCGGATATCCGAGCGCGCGACCATCGACCGTCGGCTATTGGCTGCTGTTATTCTTAGTTGGCGGACCCCTGGCTCTTTGCGGGAGCTGCTTCGCCCTCATGACCTATCCGGGCTTCTTAAATCCGGGTCCAGGCCCAAGCTTCCTGCAGCAAGCTCAAAGCGTGCTGTGGCTCTTGCCGGCTCTGATCGTCATAGTTTTCTCGATTTGGATGATCGTGAGGGCCCGAAGGAAATGATCACACTGACGCCTCCCAAGAACAAGGGCGAGACCTTTGAAGGCATCGCGTTCCAGTTTTGCAAGATCGCCACCGTCTCTCTCATCGCCGGACGGTTCACCTTGCCGGTAGCCTCTGGCCTTTGCGCCCTCTTCTACCTGCTCACCCTCGCGAACGGCAAGAACGACACGCGCTGCTTCCTGCGCAAACCATGGATTCTCATCGTCTTGTGGGGAGCAGTTTGTGCCGCGGCAACAACTCTCATCTTGAATCCCAATCTGAGTACAGAGCTGTGGTCCGCCGCCCTCGGCCGAAAAGGCAGCTGAGATTGAAGATTAATCTTGCGAATAATCGCCCGTACACGAAGACTCTCTTAGCCTAGGACTGGTAAATTGAGCCTTCCATGAAATTAGGCGTTCAGCTTTATACTTTGCGTGACCACATTACGACCCGAGCCGGTCTGGCTCAAACGCTCGACCGCATTGCGGCAATGGGTTATGACGGCGTTCAGATATCAGCGGTAGGGTGCATGGAGGGCGATTCGCCTGAAGTCAGCGCCGCTGATGCGGCCCAGATGGTGAAAGAGCGAAACCTTGCCGCTCCAGCTACCCACGTAAGTTGGGAGGGTTTGGATGGGCAAGTGGAAAAGCAAATCGCCTGGCACAACGCGCTCGGGGCGACCCTGGTCGCCGTTCCCATCCCACCCGAAGGCGTGAACGAAAAGGGCCCCGCGGGTTACAGAGAATGGCTCGCCAAAGCCAAGCCCGTGGCCGACCAACTCAAAGCCGGCGGTGTCACACTCAGCTATCACAACCACGCACTCGAATTCGAGCGGTTCGCTCCAAAGGGTGAGCGTCCTTACGATGTTCTGATCGAAGAAGCCCCTTGGTTGGCCATGGAGTTGGACACGTATTGGGTTCATCACAGCGGAACCGATGTCATTTC
>JBBQMJ010000463.1:0-2384 GCA_038328815.1 Fimbriimonadales bacterium
ACATTGAACGGTCAGCGTCGCTTAACCTAGTCGGAACGTATTTCCGGCTGGGCCACGCTACGCCGGGCGCAAATATATGGAGAGAGGATGGCTTCAGGATCTGCACGGGCGCCTTCGAACACCCCATCTGCAACTTCGCCGCCGATCTTCGCCTTACTATGCAGTCGGCGCAAAGGCTCCAACAAATAGCCTCAAGTCGTTCCAGCTTCAACGTCTACGTTTTGCCCGGCGATCAACCTGAACACGCGGGCCAACTGCTTTCCGACGTCGGCTTCAAAGTGGGACATAGCCTGCAACAAATGGCCGCACAGCCAATTCACAGACCTTGCAGCGTTGAACTGATTGAGGCAGTGACACCGAACGAGAGGGCAAGGGTCGCCAGGTTCATGGTCGACCAGTTCTTTAGCCGTCAAGCTAACGCGTTCAGAAGGCGAGTTGTAGAAACTACTTGCGCAGCCACCGAACTTCCCTTGTACACTATAGAGGATCGAGGAAAGATCATAGGAGCCGTGATGCTGAGCGAATCCGATTCAGTCTTAGGCATCTATAATCTTTGTATTGCGTCAGCGTTTCGGGGGAGAGGATGGGGCACTGAGTTGGTACAAGGCGTGATAAATATCGGAGCTAAAAAGAGTCGAACTGTGGTTTTGCAGTGCGAAGCGGCGCTTGAGCCCTGGTATTACAGCCGGACATTCACTCCAATTGGCCCCGTGCTGATCCATAGCTTGCCCAAATCTTATGCTGTTGATATAATGAGACAGAGTTAAACTTTGCGCACACGGAATCAAGGATTCACATTAATCGAGTTGATTGTTGTGCTTGCGATCATTTTGACGCTCGCAGCAATAGTCTTCCCTGTGTTCGCAGCCGTTAAGGGCGAAGCGAATAAGACGGTCTGTGCCGCAAATTACCGACAGGCCTGGGTGGCCACCAACCTTTACTTCACCGATTACGACGATCGGCTGATGCCAACCAACCACCAGCCCACCGAAATGAACTCCAGAGCCGACCGAACCTGGGTTCAACTCATCCTTCCCTACATCAACGATTTCGATATCTTCAAGTGCCCATCCGACTACGGGCAACGACCCAAACCCGAGGCAACTTTTGACCAAGACCTCGTCCCGGGCGACGCAACCTCCCGCTACTATCAAGCCTCGCAGCGGTCAAACATCGGCTACAACTATCTGTACTTGGCGCCGGTCGTAAAAGTTAACGACACCTGGGTAGTTCAGCCCCATGCCTGGTCCGATGTCAGCTCCCCTGCCCAGTCGCTGATGTTCATCGACACGGTTTATGAGCTCAAAAATGGCCACCCGACAGGTGGTGGCAACTACTTAGCGATTCCCCCCTGCCGATACGAAGATGACAACGGTGGCAAGATCGACACCTTCTTTTCAACCCCCGCCGGTCTGAAAGAAGCATGGGCTTTGAGCGACGGATGGACAGCCGATCCCACTTCAAATTACGTTTACGGCGGTGCCTGGCCATTCCACATGGGCCGCATGACTGTTATTCGAATGGAAGGCAGCACCAAGGCCATGCTCCCTCAAGAACTTGGCGCCGGATGCGACGTCAAAGACCAATGGGCGGGCCTTATCCAGGACAAAGGCAAGTACATCTGGCACGTCCAGGAATAAATCTTCGAGCCCCTGATTTCCGTCCTTCCGGGACCGCAGCCAATTCAATTGCGCTCCGGAGGACCCTGCTTTGTTAGGTCCACCGGAAACAGCGCCAACCTGGGAGGGGCGAGCCCCGTTTTGCCCTTCCGGAACCACAGTCTAACAACTAGGATTGGAGGGACAGCCCCCTTACCTCTCAATGGCGGCCAACGTTCGCCGTCATAATGATCCAATGGCCGAATCTGGCAAGAATGTGCGCATCGTAACGCTAGGTTGCGCCAAGAATGAAGTCGACAGCGAAGAAATCGCTGGCGTCCTGTCGGCAGCTGGCTTTCGCATCGACGGCCTAGCCAAAAAAAGCGACCTCACCGTCATCAACACCTGCGGCTTCCTCGAATCAGCCAAGAAAGAATCCATCGAAGCCATCCGCGAGGCGGTAAAGGCAAGGGACGCCGGCAAGACAGGCCGTGTCATCGTCGCCGGATGCCTTGCCCAGCGCCTCGGCGCAGAACTTATGAAGCTCGCCCCAGGCGCCGATGCCTACGTTGGCGTCGGCCAGATGGGCCGGTTCGACGAGATAGCAAGATCAACCCTCGAATCCCGCGAACAACGCCTAGACGTCGCTCCTCCGCACCATCGTTGGGCCGACGTCAAAACCCGTGCGCGCACGGGTCGGCCATGGTCCGCTTATCTAAAGCTAAGCGAAGGCTGCGACCACCAATGCACTTTCTGCACCATCCCCAGCTTCCGGGGCAAGCACCA
>JBBQMJ010000464.1:0-2342 GCA_038328815.1 Fimbriimonadales bacterium
CCATCACCTTTACTTCAGTTGTCCAAAGCCAATGGAGGTGGGGTGCGCTGCGTCATGCAGGATTGAGATCGTCGCCGGGTGGAAGTCCTCGTTCTTTGCGGTGTTGAGGTCCTCGAAGGTATTCGAGTTCCGATCGACAAGCGGGAACCACGCGCTTTGGATTTGGATCATGAGGCGGTGCCCTGGCAGGAACGTGTGGAGACAATCGTTGAGCTTAAAATGCACTTCCGTTGCCTGCCCAGGCGTGATCGCCTCCGGGTGCCCAAACGAGTTACGGAACTTCGCCCTAAAGATGTCTCCCTTAAGCAACTGCTCATAACCCGCCATTGAAACATTCCTCGTGCTGACCACCTTGGAGTTGGCGGGCCATACGTCAATGATCTTGACAACGACGTCGGCGTCCGTGCCGGTTGTTGAAAGCCATATGTCGGCATCGATGGGACCTGCGACAGTGAGGTCGCCTTTCATCGGCTCCGTTTCGTAAGTGACGACGTCCTGCCGCTTTTCGGCAAAACGCTGATCGGCAACCATGTATTCGGCTGGGCGCTCCTGGGAGGTTTTGTAATCGGCTACATAAGGCGTAGGATTAGCTGGATCGTACGTGTAAGTCTCCTTACCGTCGGTTGTAGGTTTCGAATCGCTGAGCTTTCCGGACGAATCCAGGTAGAACTTTCGTTCCTGAACTTCGGCAGGTGGCCACTGGTTGTAAACATGCCAAAGATTCTTGCCAGTTTCGAACATCATCGCAGTGGCCATGGCGGGGCCTGGAGCATCGCGCAGATACTTGTCAAAGAAGGGGAATTCGATGTTGTCTTGGAAGTAGCTGGCAGTCTGCATGCCGTAATTCAGGTCACCAAATGTTAGGCCACCCGGTCCGCCCCACATCCCATGGAACCACGGCCCCATGACCCTGAAGACCTGAGCCGAAGGATTTTGCTGCAGGATCTGCCCAGGTAGGTGAACCGCGCCCCACTGATCTTCGGCGTCAAACCACCCGCCAACCACCATTACCGCACACTTGACGTTCTCCATCTTCCCTTCTAGGGCCATGGATTTCCAGTAGTCGTCATACGTATCGTGGGCCATCATGTCGCCCCAGAAGCGGACGCCTCCTTTGAAGTACATGGGCTCAATATTCGCCATCGAGCCGGTTTTCAGCAAGAAATCGTAGGCGTTTGGTCCCTGGTCGAACGTTGGCGGCTTGCCCCATTCTCCCAGCTTGGTCCTGGGCGCGCCGAAGAACGGCAGGAAGCTGACGAGGTCCTGGAGGAAGAAAGCGCCGTTGTGATGCACGTCGTCGCCCATAAACCAACCGTCACACGGGGCTTGCGGCGATATTGCCTTCACAGCCGGGTGGGAGTTGATCCCGGAGACTGCCGCGTAATAGCCTGGGTAGGAAATTCCCCAGACGCCAACCTTCCCGTTGTTGTCGGGCACGTGCTTGACTAGGTAGTCGATCTGATCATAGGCGTCTGTGCTGTCGTTAACCGCGTCATGGCCGTCTTTCGCAACGGTTAGCGGGTTCGCCATTATCAGGTCGCCCTCGCTCATTCCGGTGCCACGAGCGTCCGCGAAGGCAAAGATGTATCCGGCATCGACGAATTTCTTAGAGCCGCGAAAACCCGAGGGATATGTGTCGGGCCCGTAAGGCTCCGAATGGTAAGGCGTGCGTTCTAGAAGAATAGGGTGCTTTCCCAGCTTGTCGATGGGGACGTAAACGTTGGCGTAGAGCTTGACACCATCCCGCGCCGGAATCGTGTATTCGTACTTCTTGTAATGATCCTTGATCGCGTTCTGCGCCTGGGCGCCGGAACTCAATAACGAAAAGACAAGGAACAAGGCAAGTGGTAAGCGGACACGAGAATGCATAAAACCCATTTTAATCGAAACCCGATGCCTTAGGAAGGTTAGGACACGCCCAAAGCACGCGTTCTTCATGGGCAAGCACGCATTAACGCATGCTGAGGAGCATCGCACGCATCGCGTTCGCCGTCGCTGGCCACTCCTCTGGTGGTATCTCCTGTACTTCAAGGGTAACTCTGTCTTGATAATCCAACTCAAATAGCCGCTTAAGGTAAGCCATTACTTCTTGATCCGAGGCCAGAGGTGCCCGCCGGTCCCGATTGGCGAGGTGGACATGGGCAGGCAAGGCGTTGATCTGCTCCGGTCTTGTACCCTCTTTAATCGCATGATAGACATCGAACGTATAGCTCAGTCCGCGGCTTGAAAGCGCTTCCGCGAACTCAATCGGGTCATTCCATACGTTGGTTTCGTCGCGGTTAAGCGATTCGAGAGAGATCGTGATTCCGTATGGTCGGGCCATACCTTGAATCTGCTCGACG
>JBBQMJ010000465.1:0-2340 GCA_038328815.1 Fimbriimonadales bacterium
CAGTGCAAGAAAAAAGACCCCGAGAAATCCTCGGGGTCGAAATGATCTATAAGGACCATCTCCTGTAGTCAGGAGTAATGTCTATCTAACGTGCAATGCCTGTGCCAGAATCGTCGTTGTGGACAGATTTCTTTCACATACCGGCACGATTGCGGTGATCGACGAGGACAACGTCGACACCGATCGCATCATTCCGGCAAGGTTCCTCTCCCGCGTAAGTAGGTCAGGCTACGGCGAACTGCTATTCGCAGATGTAAGGAATGCCGACTTCCCCCTCGATCAACCTGCCGCCACTGGCGCCACGGTTTTGGTCATGGGCACGAACTTTGGTTGCGGATCTTCTCGAGAACACGCCGTCTGGGCCATTCAGCAAGCCGGATTCAAGGCCGTAATCGCCAAGAAGACAGCAACCTCCGAAGCCTACAGCGACATTTTTCGGCAGAACTCGGCTAACTGTGGACTGCTCCTCATCGAACTCAACGAGAACAATCACAAGACGCTGGTAGGAGCCGGATCCGGCGCCACAGTTACCATCGACCTTCCAAATCAGACCGTTGAACTCCAAGGGACGACCATGAACTTCGAGATAAACCAAGGCACTAAAGAAGCGTTGGTCGCCGGGCTCGACCTGATTGGCACGACCCTCATTTACTCAGACAAGATCGCTGCCTTCGAAAAGGCAGACACAACCTTTGTTCCTGCAGGCCAGGCCTAATCAAATGAAGACACTCATCGGAATTGCCCTAATCGCCCTAGTTGCTGGCTGCCAGCCCAATATCCCCGAGCCTGTCGTTAAAACCGTTGCCAAGCCAATCGAAACGGCAAAGACGGTGCCTGACCAGAAAACGCCTGAGACGAAAGTGGCTGAAACTAAGCCCGCGCCGCCTAAGGAAGGCGAGAATAAAAAGCGGCTATATCAACTCGCCGACCTCCAGAAAGGCAATGTTCAAATCGATGGACACTCAATGTCGGCGTGGATTATGGACACCGATGGCAAGCGCCAGGAGGGCATGATGTGGCTCACCGATAAAGAAGTGAAGGACGACGACGCGATGCTATTCGTCTTTCCGAGCGCCGAGCCCCATGCTAGCGCCGGGTTCTGGATGCAAAACACCATCCTGCCTCTCGATATCATGTATTTCACCCCCAAGAATCGCCTTGCCACAATCGCCGAAGGGAAGGCGTTTGACGAGAAGCAGCTCCCCTCAAGCGAGGATTATCAATATGTTCTGGAGATGAAGCAGGGAAGCGCCAAGCGCTTGGGAATTAGGGTCGGATCGACGATTGACATCCCTTCCGAATTAAAGAAAGCACTGTAGTCTTGAATTAAATCAATGTTTTGGTCGCCAAGGGTCCTATAAATTGAACCCTTCGCCAATGGATTTCGTATAATTTGCACTTGAAGGGCACGAAATGGATATCACGAACCTATTAGCTGGTTTCTTTGGAGATTTTCCGTGGTGGATATTGATCTGCCTTGCCCCCTTCGCAACGGGCGGCATCGCAATACTTGTGAAGCATCAGCAGCGCATGGCGGAAATTGTCCATGGTATGCGCGGCCAAGGATCAAACCAAGAAATGGCGGGCATGCAAGACCAGATCAATCAGCTTCGCCAGCAGGTAGCTCAGTTAACTCTGGCGCTGGATGAAGTCAAGAGACTTCCTGCGACGAGCGAAGTAAGGCAGCGTATTACGGAAGTGGAGTCCTAAGATATGTATTTAGCAAGCATGGAAGACTTCTTGGGCATATTCCTCGGCGTCCTTGCACTAGCAATACCGATCGTAGCGATCCTAACTCACCATCAGCAGAAGATGGCCCAAATCATGCGTGAAAATCATTACGGGCAGGGCAACGCCGCCGAGGTTCAAAGTCTTCGCGAGGAAGTCGGCCAGTTACGTCAGCAGATGAATCAATTCGCACTGGCTCTGGACGACGTCCGTACCGCTCTGCCACGGACCGAAGTGCAAGAACGCGTTAGCGAAAGACAGATAAATGGTTAATCTCTTGGGCTTCATAATTGATGCGGGAATGCTCGGCGTCTGCATTCCAATCGTCGCCTTGATGATTCCCATCGTTGCGATCCTCGTAAACCACCAGCAAAGGATGGCGACGATCATTCACGGCTCACAAGCCCAAAATGTAAATGACCCCAAGATCGACGCGCTGCAAGAGCAAGTAAGCCAGTTGCAGCAGCAGATGAATCAATTCGCCTTTGCCCTCGACGGAATTCAAACAGCGCCAGCAAGAAGCGAAGTCAGAGATCGCATCGGCGAGACGCAAGCTCAGAGTTCTCAATGAATCCCACGACTTTGTTTGCGATGACTCTGGATCCCGCTGGA
>JBBQMJ010000466.1:0-2256 GCA_038328815.1 Fimbriimonadales bacterium
GGTCCGTCGCCGAGAACCTCTTTAAGCTGCTTCCAGCAGTTCTTAACCTGAAATGAATTCGCCATATCAGCCATGGAGCAGCCAGCGGCCATATTCGGAAGGATCACCTTCTGGTTCGCCTCAGTCAGGATATCAGCGCTCTCCGCCATGAAGTGCACGCCGCAAAAGACGATGAACTCGGCATCGGGGTGCCCGGCGGCGTCCTTAGCAAGCTTATAGCTGTCGCCGCGGTAGTCGGCATAGGCAATGATTTCGTCGCGCTGGTAGTGGTGGCCGAGAATGACCAGCCGTTTGCCTAGCTTCTCTTTAGCCTTACGAATTCTCAAGTCAGCCTGCTCTTGCGTGAGCTCGGCGTACTCCGTCGGGAGCGGTGCCTGATGCATAAGCCTTCTAAAAGTCTCCTAGCCTTAGCTAATTTAGTTCGTCCAAGCGAACCGAATCTGGAGGCAACAGTCCAATTCAGGACGGGGATGTTGTTGCTTCCAACTTAAGTATACGCATTACCGCCTCTTGGAGTCCTCGCGACAGGTTACTCGCCTATTTTCACTCGTCACCTTGCTCCAAATCGGGAACATCCTACACCCAGCATCGCTCTGGATGATATGACCCAAACCGTTCGTACTTTCAAACTTCCAGAGCTAATAACCCTGGCGAACGAGGACCAAGTGCGAGGCGCTCTCAACGATGCCCCTGGCGTAGGCGACTATGAATTCGACCTACCAAATAGATGCGTTATTGTCCATCTCAACGATCCCCAAAGCGAAGAGGACATTCGCATCCGTCTCGATCACGCGGGATACCACGCCGACCGATAGGTAACCTTCTCGATCCATGGCGGTGAAGACCGGGCTGGATCGAATGCTCGAAGATGGTTTTGCCCGTTTTAAGGGCAAATCCTTGGCCCTCTTGTGCAACCAGGCGTCGGTGGACCGCTCACTTTCCCACATCATCGATCTGCTCCTACCGCGGCACCAACAAGGCGTCCTGAACATCCGAAAGGTCTTCGGGCCGCAGCACGGCCCCTACGGCCACACTCAGGACAACATGCTTGAGTGGGAAGGCTACGTTGAAACGCGAACAGGCCTACGCTTCGCTTCGCTCTATGGCGCCCATCGGAAGCCGACACCGGAAATGCTAAGAGGAGTCGATCTTTTCGTCGTCGATCTCCAAGATGTGGGAGCGCGCTACTACACGTTCATCTGGACAATGCTGCTCTGTATGGAGGCGTGCGAAACAGCAGGAATTCCATTCCTCATCCTAGATCGTCCCAACCCCATCGGCGGCGTAGAAGTGGAAGGGCACGGAGTAGATCCAGGATACGAAAGCTTTGTCGGCCTCCACTCCCTCCCCATGAGGCACGGCCTGACTATTGGCAAAATCGGGCTGAAACTTCGCGCCGAAAGAACCCCAAGCCTTGAGCTTGAAGTTGTCGAGACGCAAAACTGGCAACGCGAGATGTTCTGGGGAGACACCGGTCTGCCTTGGGTCCCGCCATCACCAAACATGCCCTCTCCGCAAACTGCCCTGGTGTATCCTGGAATGTGCCTGCTTGAAGGAACGAACCTAAGTGAAGGCCGCGGAACCACGCGGCCCTTCGAGTGGATTGGTGCGCCATTTCTCGATAGCTGGCAATTCGCCGTCGAAGTAACTGCGCAGAACCTTCCGGGCGTCATCTTTCGCCCAGCACCATTCCAACCAACTTTCCAAAAACATGCCGGTCTTTACTGTGGCGGCGTCTTCCTGCACGTCCTTGAGCCCCGAGCCTTCCGCCCTATAGCGACCGCGATTGCCGTCCTTTCAGCCGCCAAGAAACTCGCCCCCCAAGATTTCGCCTGGAAGCCACCTCCGTACGAATATGAAGAAAGGCTCCTGCCCATCGACATCCTAGCCGGCGGCCCCTGGTTGCGCGAATTGATTGACTCGTAGTCGCTCCAAGGGAACGGTTAGAGCCGCAAATGGACCAATCGTTCGTAGGTGCCGGAATGTGTTGAAGCAGTTTCATTGTGCCGCCTAATCGTCATCCCGACCGTAGCAATAATAATCGAAGTGGGACCGGTTTTGGTCACGCCGCGCTCTGGTAAGAACCTCGCGCTCGCTATCACGGTCCCTCGAGTCAAGTCGGGATGACGTCTTCATATAGGCACAGAGCACCAATGAAACAGCATCTGCTTTGCTGGCGTTCCGGAAGCTCCGCCAGTCCTAAAGGTAGCGATAAAGAGATGCGATGCCATAGCCAGAGTACGCGGACGCCACCTC
>JBBQMJ010000467.1:0-2189 GCA_038328815.1 Fimbriimonadales bacterium
TCGAGGGCGAAATCATCATCAAGTGCAAGTGCCAAATCGGCTACCTGCACACCGGCATGGAGAAGGAAGCCGAGTACCAGCAGTACCACAAATGCGTCGTCATGACCGACCGCATGGACTACCTGAACGCCAACGGCACAAACCTGGCCCACGCCCTGGCCGTTGAGAAGCTTCTGGAATGCGAAATACCCAAGCGCGGCCAATACTTGCGGGTCATCCTCACCGAGCTCAGCCGACTTGCCTCACACTGCGTTTGGCTTGGGACACACGGCCTCGACCTAGGCGCGATGACGCCGTTTTTCTATATTTTCCAGCAGCGCGAATACATCCTTGACCTGTTCGAGATGTTCTCTGGCGTGCGCATGATGCCTAGTTGGATCGTCCCCGGCGGCCTCCGTGGAGACATGCCTGAAGGCTTCGAACCCAAACTTCGCGAACTGCTAAAGAGCTTTCCCGCAGAGCTTCAGGTCGTCGAGAACCTGCTAACGGGCAACCCAATCTGGAAAGAGCGCACATACGACGTTGGCGTGCTATCCGGCACCCTGGCCCTGGAACTCGGCTGCTCTGGCCCAATCGCCCGGGCAAGCGGCATACCCTGGGACCTGCGCAAAAGTAACCCCTACAGCAGCTACGAAGACTTCGATTTTCAGATCCCCGTGGGCAGCCGCGGCGACGTTTACGACCGCTTCCTAGTCCGCATCGCCGAGATGAAGGAAAGCCTTAAGATCATCACGCAAGCGATTGATGGCCTCCCCGAAGGTCCCTGGAGCACGTCCGACCGCAAAATCGCTCCCCCACCCCGCGAAGAGCTCGACACCTCGATGGAATCGCTGATCCACCACTTCAAGCTCTACACCGAAGGCTATCACCCGCCAGTCGGCGAGGCCTACGTTGGCATCGAAGGCTCGAAGGGCGAAATCGGTTTCTATATAGTAAGCGACGGCTCCAACCGCCCCTACCGCTGGCACGTCCGCCCCAGCTCTTTCATGAATCTGAAGTCCCTCGAAGTCTTGGCTGTGGGCCGCCTAATCGCCGATGTCATCGCGATCATAGGTTCGATCGATATTGTTTTGGGAGAAATCGACAGATGACCAGTTGGGCCGCGACGCCCTCATTTACTGTCATCCCGACCGGAGCAAAGGCGAAGTGGAGGGACCGTGCTTGGTCACCCATCGCCTCCGTGAGAACGCCGCGCCGGCAATCACGGTCCCTCGAATTCCTCGGAATGACACCCGCGCAAACGAGGGTCAGCTTCGGGATCCAAAATCCAAAATTGGAGAAGGTCCAAATTTAAGATGTCAGAAACTATCCAATTAAATGGCACCAGGCCAGGGCCACCTAAGGCCGAAGACCTCAAGCTTCATTTCAGCCCGAAGGCCATCAAAGAGCTTGACGCGCTCAAGACGCACTACCCCGACCTCAAAAGCTGCATCCTCCCCGCTCTCTGGATCGCCCAGCGCGAGTACGACGGCTTCTGTTCGGGCGATGCCATTGCCGAGGTCGCCTACCGCCTCAAGAGGAGCTACGCAGAAGTCGAAGGCGTCGCCACCTTCTACACCATGTACAACACGGCTCACAAGCCGGGCAAGCACAAGATTGAACTCTGCACCTGCCTAACTTGCCACCTCTGCGGCTCCTACCGAATCCGCGACCTCATCAAAGAGAAGCTAGGAATCGGCCACGGCGAGACAACCGAAGACGGCATGTTCACGATGGAAGAAGTCGAGTGCCTAGACGCCTGCGACCGCGCACCCGTCATGCAAGTCGGCGACGAATACATTGGCCCGGTTGATGAGAAGGTGCTGGATAAACTGATCAAGGACCTCAAGGCAAGCAAAGAATCAACGGTCGTCAAGATGGCTGATGAGATCGTCAAGGTCCATTTGCGTGACACCGAACAAGCCTGAGCTAAAAATAATCTAGTATTTAGACTAGGCGACTGAACCATTGAGCGACCGGAGCCGTGTGCTAGACTAATTAATACGTGTTTTGATAGTCCCCGTATGGGGCTTGTGGAGGAAAGTAGATTCATGTCCAAGTTAGCTTTGCGCCTGTCCGCTCTTGCGGCTTCGTCACTGACTGTTGCCGTTGCCCAAGCCGACGTCACTTTCTATGACAACTTCAAAGTAGGAGACTTCACTCAGAACTCGGCAGCACAGCCCGTAACCGCAGATGGATATCGATGGTCT
>JBBQMJ010000468.1:0-2183 GCA_038328815.1 Fimbriimonadales bacterium
GAATGCGCCTGGCTCAGGCGCCTGCTTCCGTCACCGGGCCGGCTTCAGGAGGTTACCCTGGCGCGGCGGTTCCTGGGCTGGAGCGGAAAACCCGCCATCTTTTCCATCATCGCTTTGCCTCCCATTCCTGCTTCAGGAGTCTGAAGAGCGAAGCTCTTCACTATAGCCCACCCCTCACCGTAGCCGTCGCACGTCCAGGCCAACCCACGTCATAGCGTTCACCGAACGCATTTCCGTTACGCCACTAACCCAAAGGATCAGTGCCGCATAAACCGGGGCTCCAAACATCATCATCGCCTCAAACCGCGGAAGCAGGGAAACAGCACTGAGCAGGCCAAAGGCATCAAACAGGGCAGTCCAGCCAAACGACAATTCAACGACCCCTGTTCGCTCCCATTGCGCGAAGATGAGAACCGTCACCAAGATTGCCGACAGCATGAAGTAGTGCGGCTGGGCTGTCGGCACCATTGGCAAAGCAGCGATAGTGAGCGTTCCGACCAGCAAGGCAAGCAACAGCCGATTGAGCCCGTTCTTCGCTGCGCCGAAAGAACTCGCTGACCTCAGCGTGGCGAGGGTAACAATACCGGAAATTGCGATGTGAACAGCGGAGAGCAGTTGCGGGTTGGGTTTGAGGCCGTCTCCCTTGAAATGCAGATAGGTTCTCAAAATGACCGCCTTGAAACTCATGAGGTCGCCTTCGGCATCGTTGAAAAGTTCGCGTGACCGAATGCCGTCGACCCGCCGGATCAGTTCCGACGAGAACACATCCCAATAGGTCGAGAGCAGATCGAGCGTCGCAGGAAAGCCGATGGCCAGCGCGGGCACCAAAACGAAGCCAACCAGCATTCCCAAGGCAAACCCAACCAGGAATGTCCAGTCGCGACGAAAAAGCGGCGCAACGAGAAGGAAGACCGGAAAAACCTTGATGGAGGCCGCAGCGGCAAGCCACAGCCCGGCCCTGCCGCTTCGATTCTGGCTCCATTCGCAGATCATCGCGCAAAGAAACAAGAAGACGAACGGAGTGACCTGACCGCGCCCAAGCGAGGAACCGATCGGCACGATGCAAATGGCCATGGGCCAGGTTCGCAACGCCCACCATATTCGGCTGAAGGGAGGAGGATTGCGAAAGGCGGGCCTTTGCGCGATACCCTCAAGCGTCCCAGCGAGTAGATGCACGCCCAGACAGAGCGCTAAGAAACTAGCGGCATACCAGATTGCAATCGCAAGCGGATAAGGCGTCTTCCATCCACTTTCGGATTGTTTGCCATGCGGCGGATCTGACAGGGGAATAAGCAGCGTCGCGAGCGTCGGCGGATAATGGTAGTGCCAGCCATTGTCGTCGGTGATCTGATAGATATCCTGGTTGTGCTGGATGGCCCAAGCGGCCCGGAAGTAGACGCCCGCATCCGTGTGCCGGTACGACATGAACGCGGATCGCATCAGGGTGATGCTGCCGAACGCAATGGCTGCAATCAGGAGCAGAAACAGCAGCGTCTTTTCAAGGCGATTAAGTGTGTTCCTAATCGGACGTTCGACGGGGGGCGTCATGAAGTCTCTCTGAGGGTGCTTAGAAGCACGTTTGGGCGAGAATGTTGAGCACAATGTACCAGCGTTACGGAGCATTTTCGCTTGCGGGCCTCGGCCAACGCTGTAGCCGGTCGCAACCTGACGGCCTCTTGGCGTGTGTTACCAATGTTACCTCGCGTGCGGCGCACTGTTGCAGCTTGCTGCTGACAGGACCAGCCGCGTGAAAAAACTTGAAGGGGTTTTGCGCAGTCATTCAAGGCAATTATGCTGGCTCCCTTCTTCAATACCGCTGCAAGATGGTTCTGGCAGAACTGGAAAGCCCTCCAGTTCGTTGATCATGTTTCTGAGGCCCGCTCTGGGGTCAAAAGGAGACCTTAGGGACCGGTAATGCGACTTCCGCTACGGGGTCAAATTTGTGAGCCGATTGACAAGAAGCTGTCTGCATGAAGGCGCAGTATCGCTTCTTGTACAAGTGTTCAAGCAAGTTGCTGCACTCCACGCCCCTCAACTTGCTTACCGAAAAGACCTTGTCCCGAACGAGGAGTTCATGTTCTTGGACTACATCGTAATCACGTCCAAAGATCTATTGGACATTATTAGGCATGACGATCATGAGGATTCCTCACAACGCATCGTAATTGATTTTTCCAATGCTG
>JBBQMJ010000469.1:0-2178 GCA_038328815.1 Fimbriimonadales bacterium
AACCTGCGCCAAGTGCAGGAAGGCTCTAAGCTGATTGCCAACTACATCGATACTGCCTTCAACGGCTGCATCTTTCTTTGGGACTCGGTCTTCATCCTGCAGTTCGCTCGCTACGGAAGGCGAGCGTTCGATTTTCAGAGAACGCTCGATAATTTTTATGCTTGCCAGCATCCTGATGGTTTCATTTGTAGGGAGATTCGTGCGGACGGCACGGATCAGTGGAGTCGCTATGATCCGGCATCAACGGGGCCGCCACTTTTCGCCTGGTCGGAATGGGAGCACTACAAACAAGTCGGCGACCTTCACCGATTGAAAAGCGTGTATCCGGTGTTGGCTGCCTATCACGAATGGATGCGGAAGGAGCGGTCCTGGCCCGACGGGTCCTATTGGAGTACTGGACTCGGTTGTGGCATGGACAATCTTCGACGGTTGCCCTCTTCGGCAGATCAGGAACGCGATCATGGTTGGATGGCCTGGGTTGACGCCACCTATCAAGGGCTTCTCGACGCTAACTGCTTGATTCAGATTGCGAATGTGATTGGCGAGGATGCAAGCGCCAGTGTCGAAGAGCGCAATCTATTGTCTGAGTGGGCAGAAGCGAGTCTGTGGGACGAAAGACGACGGTTCTATTGCGACCGGAACCGGGCAGGCAAATCCACAGGAGTTCGACACGTCGGCGGGTTCTGGCCGTTGCTTGCGGGTAGTACGTCGATGGAACGAGCCGGGGATATGACGGCGTGGCTCGAAGATGGCGAGATCTTTGGCAGGTATCACCCTGTATCCAGTCTAGCCGCTGATGAGCCGGGTTTTGAGCCAACGGGAGGCTACTGGCTTGGTGGGGTTTGGGCTCCTACCAACGCCATGGTGCTGCGTGGGCTATGGAACTATGGCCTGGACGACCTCGCATATCGCATTGCTACGAAACACCACCAACGTGTTCTAGAAGTATTCAAGGAGACGGGGACCTTCTGGGAAAATTACGCCCCAGACGCGTCCGCCCCAGGGAACCCAGCGAAACGCGACTTCGTGGGATGGACGGGATTGTCACCAATCGCTGTCCTGTTGGAGGGGATTTTCGGGTTGAGGCCGCAGCCGGATCGCCTGATTTGGGACGTCCGACTACTCGATGCCTTCTCGGTCGACCGCTACCCGATTGGCATGACCAATGACCTCAATCTCTCATGCGCAGTACGCGCACGAGAGACGGACGAACCTAGGGTGACTATTCAAGCCCGCGAGCCAATTTCAGTCGAACTTCGCTGGTCTGGAGGCTCCAAGACAATCGTCGTGGAGCCCACAGTCAGTCCGGCTTGATGTTCTGGTTCATTGAGAACAAGTTGGTAGGGTCGTACTTACGCTTGAGCGCCACTAGCCTTTCGTAGCTCTGGCCGTAAGCATCCTTAACCCGCCCCTCCTCTTCGTCGGTCAGGAAGTTCACATAGACGCCGCCTGTGGAAAATGGCGTCGTGGCGTCGTAGATTCCTCGGCACCAGGCCATGCACTCTTCATCTTCCGCTGCACTTTCCCATCGCCCGTGCACGTTCATGATGAACTTCACGTTGCGATCTCGATAGGCCGTTGCGTCTGGCCCAACGCGGCTTATGGCGCCGCCGACCTGGGCGATCGCGATCTCCGAATGGGCGCAGGGAAGCTTGCTAGCAGCATCGATAACTGCCTCGATGAAGGCATCCGTCAGTTCGTTGAAGTCATGCGACTTCCAGTAATTGCGGAATCCCGGCGTTAAAAGGGGATCCAACGCTGCTTGCCATCCGACATAGGGGTGCGGCCCAACGACATCAACAATCGGCTTGCCAAACCTTCTCAGTGGCTTCAGGGCTTCTTCACCTTTCAGAATGTCGCCCGAGCAAGCACAAGCAAAGACGAGGACTTCCTTGCCATGCCACTCAGGTGGGAGAAACGGCAACGGCGGAGCCTTTCGCATAACAACCCAAACGGCAACGTCATCGGGTGCATTTGCCGCAAACTCCCGGTAAAAGCTTAGGAGCGTCTTGGCCTCTGAAATCGGATGAATGACGAGTCCAGAGAGGATTTCTGGCCCGATTGGGTGAAGGGCGAACCTAAACGAGGACACGATTCCGAAGTTGCCGCCCCCACCACGAAGGCCCCAGAAAAGATCTTGATGCTCTTTGGCCGAAGCGGTAATGATCTCGCCATCCG
>JBBQMJ010000470.1:0-2118 GCA_038328815.1 Fimbriimonadales bacterium
GCATCCACGGAATCGAAAAGTTCCCGCAAGGAGCATGTTGCAGGGACGCCCAACTTTTCGCTAGCTACACGCGCCCTTGCTGGGAACGAGTCAAAGACTGCCGCCAACTTTGGGCCTTCGATACCCAGCAGTGCTTGCGCATGAGTGTAATGAATGACCCCACATCCAACCAGTCCAAATTTCAAACTCACGAACCTGCTTCCTCCAAGACCTGTCTCAATGCCCTTACTGCCACCTCGAAGAGTCTATCCCCGCTGAAGCCACCATAGGGTCCGGCAGCAGCCAAATGTGGCTCCATTGTCAATGGCCCTTGCCATCCATTCTCAGCGAGATAGCGTAAGGTTCTCACGAGTTGTCCATCGCCTTCACCCGCAGCGACCACCTTTTGCTCATCCTCGATTGCATCCTTGATATGCAGTGTGTCCAGGTATGGAACGATCCACGGAAACCAGTCATCCCATGGCCTGAAGCCGATGAGTACCGTGTTAGCGAAGTCGAAAGCGGCCCTAAAATGATTCCCGCCGAGTTCCTTGAAGAGAACTCCTGTGTTGGCCGGATAGGCCCCCCAAAAGCGCGCGTCGTTTTCGTGCAAAAGGACAACTCCCTCAGCAACTGCCAAGTCTCGCTGCTCAGCCATCCACTCCAATAGAAGCTCGGCATCCTCGTCAGGAGCAGTTGGCGTAAAGATGCGGATTCGAGAAATGTCTAACTCATGAGCTGCGTGTATTGCCCTTCGCAGCTTTGCCAGTTCTTGAACCCTGTTCTCAAGACTGTATTCGACCTTGTTAACAGGCGATCCAATCGACTGGAAGTGAATTCCCGCGGCATCGCACTGGACCTTCGCCTCTAGCAATTGCGCGTCGGTTAGGTCCAGTACGTTTGTGTTGTCGATGCTTCGCAGGTCCAGTCCAGGTATTTCCAAGCGCTGCAGCGTGGCAATCTGCACGTTGAGGTCAGGACTGATTTCGTCGGCGAATGCTGAAAGCGGACTCATTGTACGGCCTCCTCAAAGCGCAACCCTGGCTCAATGGAGGGCCGAAGAAACCGAGTGTAACCGCGAGCGCGAAGCTCGTCCTCCAATCCTTGAGGATCAGCGGTAAGGGCAATAACCGTCCCTCCCATGCCCGCGCCGGACAGCTTCGCCGCTACCGCCCCGCACGCTTTGGCATCATGGATTACCAGGTCAATCGCCTCGCCGCTGCCGCCTAGCGATGCGGTGATCGCCTGATTCTCTTCCATTATTTCCGCCAACGAATGAAGGTCCCCGTGTTCAAGCGCGGCGGCGCCAAGAAACCCCAGCTGTCCCGTCCGTTTCATTTTCTCGATCACCCCGTTCTCTCCGCTCAGCCACCGTTCTACCATGGGGCCGTGTACTGAGCCGCTTAGTCGTTCGACACCGGTGGTGATAAGCAGAAAGGGCAGCTCTGCCTGCAGACTTTTCAATACGCCGCAGGGACCTCCCCCGGTAGGATGCTTCCCACTGAAATCCATGAGTTGCAAGCCCCCATGAACGACCATATAAGCGTCCTGGTAGCCGCAAACAATCCCGGCGTCCTTCAATTCAACATCTCGAACAAGTTCTGAAAATAACAGCCGACATTCAGGTGTTGAGAGATCAGTTGGCTCGCCGCGCGCGGCAAGGACACAGGCCAAAGTCGAGGCAAGAAGCGCCGTTGACCCTGCGAGCCCGCTCGATTGAGGCACCGCTGATGACCACTCGACGGAGACGTCATCCAAGGGGAACCGTGCCGTTGCCGCATCCCAAAGTCTGCGATCTTTTGGCAATTGGGCGCCCAAGCCGGTAGTGATGCGGCAGGTGGCTCGAGCGGGAACACTGCAAGATAGAACGGCGCCACCGTAGATGTCGCTTGGATTGCCTGCGATCCCACAACGCCCCGGGGCGCTGGCCTGAAAGGCCTTCAGATGCCACCGCCGATGGTTTTCTTTGCCGCCAGGTGCCCGTCGACGCTCCCACAATCCAGTCTGGTTTCTAGTGCTGTCAACGCGACCATGCAGCCGGTGAATCCTTCGCTAAGGGCGGCGTTGATCAGTGGGGTCAGGTATGTTTCCGCCCCTTCGAGAAGTGGCGCCTCTTTAATGAAGGCCAACATTCGCGCA
>JBBQMJ010000471.1:0-2063 GCA_038328815.1 Fimbriimonadales bacterium
CGCGTAATGTTGAAACTGCCAACTTTGGCGATCGTCTCGGCCTTGAGGGCGTTTGTCGCGGCCTGACTCGCGCTATTGCGGGAGCACATCGGTCCGTTCACGATAAACGTTCCCACGATGATCACCGCAGCCACCGTGATTGCGTACTTGACACAACCCGGACCTTCAACCAACTTCCTAACTGCGTCGATAGACACGGATTAATTCACCTTCCAAATAGACCAGCCGACGTAAGCGCGCGAACTAGCGGCTTTGCGGCCCTATAGTATGGCACGAGCATAAAGTGTAGATTCTAAACGCTTGACAGGTAGACAAACTAGCTGTATACTGCGTCTACATACATGGGCCAACTGAGGTCCTAGACAAGGCACGCATGGAGCGAACAAATGGCTAAAGGACTGACAAAGCGGCAACAACTGATTCTTCAATTCATCCTTGATTACGTTCAATCAGAGGGATACCCTCCCTCGATTCGTGAAATTGGTAAGCATTTTGAAATCGGGTCGCTCCGAGGAGTAACCGTCCACCTGGACGCCCTCGAGCGCAAGAGCTATATCTCCCGCTCCAACACACCTCGATCCATTAAGGTCATCCACCCCTCTTTCCAGTCTAGTTCCAGAGTTGCCATGCTGCCACTGGTCGGATCGATCGCCGCCGGCATCCCAATCCATGCCCAAGAGCATATTGAAGATCTCATTCCCGTGCCTCAAGAGATGGTTCGCAACATTGAGCACGCCTTCTTGCTTCGCGTTAAAGGCGATTCGATGTCCGGTGAGGGCATCATGCCGCGTGACCTGGTTGTCGTCAAGCCGCAACAGACGGCCAACCACGGCGATCTTGTCGCCGTCCTAATCGGTGACGAAGCAACCGTCAAGCGAATTAACTTCGACCCGAAGGGTGTCCGCCTCATGCCAAGCAACCCCGCCTACCAACCCATCGAAATCAATTCCGAGGACTCAAGGGTCATCGGAAGAATCGTGGGCCTCATCCGAGATTACGAGGGCATGGCATTCTAGCCGCCGCGCAATAATTGAGGCATGAAGAAATGTGTCCTGCTGCTAAGCGGCGGGCTTGACTCGGCGACCGTATTCGCGATAGCCAAAAAATCGGGCTTTTCCGTGCACGCGCTAACGGTCCAATATGGGCAGCGGCACGATGCCGAACTTCGAGCTGCCAAAAAGGTTGCCGAAGCCCTCGGGGCTGCAGAACATCGGTTCGTTTCCGTCGACCTGGGCGCCTTCGGCGGCTCTGCCCTGACCGCAGACTTTGACGTCCCCAAGGATCGCAGTGAATCCGATATGGGCGGAGCCATCCCAATCACTTACGTTCCCGCTAGGAACACGGTCATGCTTTCCCTAGCGCTAGCCTACGCCGAAGTGATCGGCGCCAATGACATCTTCATCGGCGTCAACGCAGTCGACTATAGCGGCTACCCCGACTGCCGCCCCGAATTCATCGAATCGTTCCAGCACCTGGCCCAACTTGCCACCAAAGCGGGCGTAGGTGGAGAACAAATGACAATCCACGCGCCGCTCGTGAACATGACAAAGCCGGAGATCATCGCAAAAGGTCTAGAACTGGGCGTCGACTACGCGCTCACTCATTCCTGCTACGACCCAGCCGAAGACGGCGCCCCCTGCGGTCACTGCGACGCCTGCCTCATCAGAATCAAGGCCTTCGCCTCCCTCGGCCTAACCGACCCCGCTCTCGGTGTAACGGCCCACCAATGAATGCTTCCCAACTCAGAGTCGCCGAGATATTTTCAAGCATCCAAGGCGAAGGAATCTGGACCGGAATCCCCTCAACATTCGTTCGCGTAAGCGGCTGCAACCTTCGCTGCAGCTGGTGCGACACCCGATATGCCAGTTGGGAGCCCGAAGGGCCAACCCTTTCCATTGACGGCATTCTTGACGAGGTTTCCAAACACCCTTGCCAGCACGTCGTCCTCACCGGCGGCGAGCCAATGCTGTTTCCACCCATCGTAGAACTCGCAACGAAACTTAAGGACAAGGGTCACACCATCACTATCGAGACAGCCGGCACCGTTTTCCAAGACCTTCCCT
>JBBQMJ010000472.1:0-2048 GCA_038328815.1 Fimbriimonadales bacterium
ATGCTCGCCCCGTCGTCGATCTCCTTTAACACCTTCAGGATTTGCTCCTGGCTGTATCTCTTGCTGCTCATTCCGCTTCCTCCATTTTGGAGGAGACGAATCCTACGGAAACAAAGTGGTCATTCTAAGGGGCACCGGTCATCTGCTCACCATCAATCCCGCTCATCCTCGACCCAGTAATGGTAGGCGTGACGGCCAGGTTTGTCATTCTTATTGGTCACCTGCCTTTCCTCGCCTTGAACGATGCTGGTTTCGGACTTGCGCATCTTGACTAGATGCGTTCTCACGGTGCGTTCGGCGGGTTGACTCTCCATTCGCTCGCACACCTGCTTGGAGGTCATTGCAAGTGCAGACTCATAAGCGTGTTGACGAAGCACGGCCACAATTTCGGCATCCGTCGCCAACGACTCGCTCACTTGACACTCTGCGGCGCCTAACCACACGACGTACGGGCCGTAGCCTTGGGCTCCAGATTCATCAAGCCAGCCATGAACATCAATCTTAAAGCCAACTGCCGAGGTATCGGCGGCGTCCTTGGCAATATCACAACCTAGATACCTAGATTCGCCTGTCCGCCTCACATGAATCGCATTGTCGAACACTGCTTGAATGTTAGAGCTGCCCCTAAGATCGCCGCCGCCTTCTGGGCCGTATTTGTTGGCGTGATGGATCGCCAAGATTGTGCAGTTGAGCTCTCGGGCAGCTTCAGCCATTGCATTGAGAATAAGGGTGGTATCGGGAGTGTTATTCTCGTTTGCTCCGACCGTCGCACGCGCCCACGTATCCACGATAAGCAGTCCTCCGTCGATGCGGTCGCCATATTCTCGGCGGTACTGCTCCACAAAGACTCTTATACTTGCCGGGCTCTCATCGCTATACAGTTGTGGAACTTGCTTGAGGATTTGAAGCCGGTCCCGCTCTTCCGCCGTGAGGTCGTATTTATGCTGAAGGCCGCGGATACGGCCGCCGAGTCCGGAGCATCCTTCGGCAGTCGCGTACACCACGTTTACGGGATCATCAACCCTAAATCGATCGGCAAAGAGACAATTGCCCCGTACGAGACATGCCATCATGTCGAAGGCCACAAGTGTCTTTCCGGTCTTACCCTTGCCGTAGATCATTGCAAGGTCACTCTTGCCCACGAGGCCATTGATCAGCCACAGCTTCGCCGGCTCGTTCCACATTTCATCGAACGCATAGAATGTGAAGGGTCCCACCGACATAGCTTCTTGTTTTGGCCCTACGGTAGCTTCTTCAATTAGCTCCTCGATGCTTGGACCAGATTCGTCGAAATTCTTCATAGTCGGCTCCCTTTGGCTCTCTGCCATTTGAGTAGGGATCACCGAATCTCCAGGTACAATCCATGCTGAGTCCGCGTGCAATAAGATGAGACTGAGAGGCGGCCTTGCCGGGCCGCTTTTCTAATTTTTGGCATGCTCCCCCGCTAGTTTCGGTCTTCAACTACTTCCGAGTGATCATCAATCCATTTCTGCAGCGCTGTGGCCGGAACTCGCAAGGCCTTTCCGAACTTCACGCTTGGGATTACTCCGGAGGCTATGAGTTGGTAAGTCTTGGAGCGGCCGAGTCCAATGATCTCGGCTACCTCAGCCGCTCGATAGAACGCTCTGGCTATTTGGTCCATACTGTGGTATTATGACCGCTTAGTACAGTATGAGTAAAGAAGTAACGTCCCGTTTAAGTACCCATAGGAGTTTCTTTCCCGAACATGTTCCTAGTCCCTTTTCGGGCGGCCTACCGGTTCACACTGAAGGCTATGTCCTGATGAAAGGTTGTTTTTACGAGCCCACCCCGGGTGATATGGGTTGGGACGACTTGTTCGATGACAAATTTCGTAAACTGAATCCTGACCCTTTTCACTCGGAAGTTGTTGGTACGTTCTTGGTGGAGAAACGGATCGATCCCACAGTGCCATTCAGCCCGGCCTATAGGCACGTCGATGTTATGAAAGCTACTGCGCTTCATCGCTGGTTCGCTGAAACGGCTTTCTCTGAGCACGCGGTTCAGAGATTCGCCAACGAGTTTGGAAT
>JBBQMJ010000473.1:0-2046 GCA_038328815.1 Fimbriimonadales bacterium
CGTGTGCCGCAGCTTGTTGCCGGCATTCTCCTAATCGGAGTAAGCACTTATTTCGTGCTACTGATCTACGCGATCCTGACGTCGTTCCCGATGTCCAATCCAATCTATGTCGTCTGGGCCATATTTGTCGGCCTTGCCACGTGCTTTCTCATGTTTGGGGCGACGGCGGTATTTAGCGCAGCCTTGTCCAAAAGGCCGTGGGTCTCGCTCGACGAAAAGGGATGGACAACCCGAGTCGTATCTGAAATTACGTTGGAATGGTCGGAGATTGCTTCGATTTCTATCGGAGGCAAGAGGGGCAAGGCGATTGGTATTGTCTTGCGAGATGCTGAGGCATCAATAAGCAAGCTGAGTGGGCAAGATCAAAAGCGCGCACGAGCGTGGCTGAAGCGATACGGCATGTTCCCAATCATTCCTCCGATGTATTTGCCGATGGATGCGGAGCGACTCCTTGACCTGATCGGTCCTTACGCGAATCAGATGATTGCCAAGGAGCGAAGCCTCGGCGCGGGAGAATTCGTTGAATATCCGAGGCCGGCTAGATCGGTCTTCGATGGGACGTAGAGGCGTGATGAAGCCTATCCCGGTACTCCAAGGACCGCCATTTCGCTTCTACACGCCGCGAAAATGGTTGCTTTTCCGATTTATTACAGGAGTGGCGTTCCCGCTGGTCTGCCTGATCACTCTCATTGTTTCAGTTTTCGGGAACTGGAATGCCGGCGGATACTTCACCGTGAGTGCAGCAACTGCTCTGCTACTGGCGGGTGCGGTTCTTCTCGTTGGAGCCCTCGTTTGGTCATTCTTGCGAAGCTGGAGAACGCCTCTGATAACGGTGGATGAGCGGGGTTGGTCAAGCACCTTTTCCGGCCGTGATATGTGCTTTGAGTGGGCGGACATTGGCTCTGTCGAGGTTCATGGGAAGGGTGGCGGCGCGTACGTCGGGGTCGTCCTGAAGAATCCAACGGCTGTTATCTCGAGGATGCCGAATCGTTTGAGAAAAACTGCGTTAGAGCAACAATCAGCAACGGGGATGATTGGGTTGGTTGGGTGCGTGTTTCTGCCGGTAAGTAGCGATGATTTCATCAAGTTTGTCGGCCCTTACGCATCGGAAATGGTTGCGAAGAACTCCGGTTTAGCAGGCGGCGACTTCATCGAGTACCCCCGGTCTGCCCGGCTTTAGATTAGAGGCTCTCGGGTTTGCCGAGAAACTTGGGCTGGCGATGAAGCAATTCAACGTCCAACACAACAAGCACGCGGGCCGCTATTTCTCTAAGGTGCGTAAGAGGCGAAGTGGAAATTGGCAGCGAGCGGCTGGTGAATCCAACTGCGTCCATCCAATTTTCTTCTGCTAGCCACAGGGTGCGCGCCATGTGGAAGTCATCGGTCACGAAGATGCACTGGCTGATGCCAAAGACCTTTTTCGCTCTTACAACCGTGTCGAGCGTTCGTAAGCCCGCGAAGTCTTCTACGATGGCGGATTCCGGGACGCCTTGAGCTATCAGAGCTTCCTTCATAGCCGCTGGCTCGTTGTAATCTGGCCGGTCGTTTGTGCCGCTCACTAGTAGCTTTTGAACTTTGCCAGCCTTGTAGAGCTCTGCCGCCGCAGAAATTCGACCTTGGAAATAGAGGTTTGGATAACCGTTGATAGTGGGAGCTGTTCCAAGAACTACGGCGACTCGAGACTTAGGAACTAGATCGACAGATGAGTAGATCTTGCCGTTCGCAGCTTCATCGATGGTCCAGTTGCAGATGGTCGTGAAGATGCCGAACGCAGCCATTCCAGCAAGACCAATTCCAATGACCTTTCTGCGCGTCAGCCTCATGCTAGGTGCAACCGGGTTTGAATCGGAGTCGTTCCAGTGCGTGGTCAAATCAAAGGAATGCGAGTATCCTAACAAAGCTGCGCGGATGGACCCGAATGACGAAAGAGATTTCAGCTTTGATTTCCGCCTTTGTCCTATGCACTGCGCTTTCGGGCTGCCCTAACGTGCAAACCGCAAAGCCCACGCTGCCGGACGTTACGGGCGAATGGGTTTCGGCGATTAT
>JBBQMJ010000474.1:0-1967 GCA_038328815.1 Fimbriimonadales bacterium
GAAAGATGAAGCTGACTGCGAACAAAGGAGCGTTCGATTGGGATATTGCGACTACCGCCGTCGTCCGCGCCGCCAATCCAAGTATCACAGAGCTTGGGGATTTGGCCTCGCTAAACGCCGAGCCGAGGCGGGCCGACGCATCATGATTCGACCCTCAGAAATGGCAGAGTCGCTTAGCGGACGACGTTTCGAAACTTCGACGAGCCAGCGAGTTGTATTGAATCGTCCCCATAAGTGCTTAGCCTGCCATGCTTATCCGAACCATTATCGTAACTCCCTGATATTTCGTTCTTTACGACATTCTATGCTTTGTAACGTCGCCATGTGTGCAGCCAGTTTTTTCACAATTTTCCTGCCTTCTCTTCGCACTTCTTTTCGTTTGCCACACGAAAAACACCGGCCTTTTATGTCCTATTTACTAATGCCTGACGACTACAGTCTCAGCCCCTTCAAGGGAATCCGCATGAAAACTCTCCTGACCACTCTGCTATTACTGCAACTTGTATCTGCTGCCCGCAACGCGGATGGCGACATCGTGTTCGCGAACTTTGAGGGCGAAACCTACGGCGATTGGAAGACGACCGGGACAGCCTTCGGCAAAGGGCCGGCTCGTGGTACCTTGCCCGGTCAGATGGCCGTTACGGGGTTCAAAGGCAAGGGGCTCGTGAATAGCTTTTTCGGTGGCGACAAAGCCACCGGCACGCTCACATCGCCAGAATTCAAGATCGAGCGAAAGTATGTTTCGTTCCTCATTGGCGGCGGCGGCCATGAAGGCAAAACGTGCATGAATCTTGTGATCGATGGCAAGATCTCACGCACTGCGACCGGGCCCAATCTCGTGGCCGGGGGTAGCGAAGAATTGGAAGTCGGCAGCTGGGATGTCAGCAATCTGGCAGGCAAAACGGCCCAGATTCAGATTGTCGACCAGGCTACGGACGGTTGGGGTCATATCAATGTCGATCAGATCGTTTTCACCGATACCAAGCCGGCCCTTTCCCAGGCCAACCCGTCGCGCGATGTCGTGATCACGAGCCGTTACGTACTCTTCCCGGTAAGAGCCGGGGATGGGAACAAGCAGGTGACTATTGCGGTAGCTGGCAAAGATGAGCGCGTATTTGACATCGAGCTCGCGGATGGCGAACCACAATGGTGGGCCGCGCTCGACGTATCCGCATGGAAGGGTAAGACCGCCGTAATCCGAACAAGGAAACTAAAAGCAAACTCGAAGGCATTGTCGGCCATCGATCAAGCGGATCAGGTCAAAGGCGAGGACAAGCTTTATCACGAGACCTTACGTCCGCAATTGCACTTCACAGCAAAGCGCGGTTGGTTGAATGATCCCAATGGCTTGGTTTATCACAACGGGAAATATCACCTCTTCTTCCAACATAATCCCTACGGTTGGGGCTGGGGCAACATGCACTGGGGCCATGCGGTCAGCAAAGACCTGGTTCACTGGGAGGAACACGGCGAAGCGCTCTACCCGGACGCCTTCGGGCCGATGTTTTCCGGCTCTGCAGTGGTCGATTGGAAAAATACCAGCGGCTTTGGAAAAGACAATGAACCACCTCTCGTGCTGTTCTATACCGCTGCCGGAAATCCGACGGTCCAATGCCTGGCGTACAGCAACGATGACGGCGCCACGTTCACGAAGTTTGAGGGTAATCCTATCGTCAAGCAAGTTACGCCGGGCAACCGTGATCCCAAGGTGCTATGGCATGAACCCTCCAAGCATTGGGTCATGACGCTCTATGTCGAAGAGTCGGGCAAACATTACATCCACTTCTTGACCTCGCCCGACCTGAAGAAATGGACTCTGCAGAGCAAAACGGAAGGATTCTTCGAATGTCCGGACCTATTCGCATTGCCACTGGATGGCGATGGGGCGCGGGTGAAGTGGATCCTGACGGCGGCCAGCCATGAATACATGGTCGGCAGTTTTGACGGCGCCAAGTTCATTCCTGAGA
>JBBQMJ010000475.1:0-1679 GCA_038328815.1 Fimbriimonadales bacterium
TGATCTGGTTGGGGTGTACGTCATGCTGCTGCGCCAGCTCGGCCAGCGTCTTGTCGCCACGAACGGCGGCCAGTGCCACCTTGGCCTTGAACGCCGCTGAGTGCGTCCGTCGGGGTCTTTTGCTCATACTTGCTCCAGTTCTCACAAGCGATGTCCTCGCCTTCAGGAGCAGTTACCACCCTCATCGGGTTGTTCAGGTTTGCGGGGCCAGCTCTGAAGCGGGTGGGGCACGACTCTTACAGGCGAACTTCTCACCCGTGCGAAAGAAATCATCGAGGCAGGCGTTCAAGACCCGGCTCTATTCCTTCTCATCGGCCTGTTCTCGCCAAACGTCGGACCGGATCGTCTGAGTGACATGTATACCAACATACTGCTCCCGGACTTATCTCTTTATACCGAAAGAGTGTGCGACGCGTTGGGCGTTCCTCTTGAAGAGTTCCGGATTGACAACCGCGACTTACACCTGCCGGTCAATCCGACACAGGCGCGGCGCACGCCTATAGTTCTGGTCCCCAGTGATGTATTAAGAGACCTCCCCATCGCCTCAAGCGTCGAGGAAATCTGGATCGCAGCGGAGCACAACGAAGCGCTGCGCGAGGGCATCAATTCGCACATCGGGGCGCTGTGGCAGAGGGTCAATCGGGAACAGAAGTCCGAGATCCTTCAGAGCCTTCTTCGCGATCCGCGCTACGCAAGTTCCCTGATCCAAAGGCTCCTGGAATCTCTGGCCGAGCCATACGACCAAATGGCTGACCCGCGGGGCCTGCTGGTTTGGACAGACCTCGCATACGAGCTTGCTGAGCGATTTCCTCGGACAATACCTCAGCCTGCTGAGAGGACGGTAGAAGAACTAGATCGGATCGTTATCGAGATAATTGCGCAGTTCAAAGAATTGATGGAACAACGCGACCTATGGCGGGTGCTCCAAGACTCCGACACAAGAAAGAGCGAAAAGACAACCCAGCGCCTGTTTTACTCAGTCGCCTTTGCATACTGCAAAGCGAACGGATTCGACATCACGCCTGAGGCAGACACCGGGAACGGCCCGGTCGACTTCAAGTTCTCCCTTGGCTCTCACCCCAAGATCCTTGTCGAACTGAAATTGTCCAAGAACGACGTGAAGCACGGCCATGATGTTCAGCTGCCAACTTATGTTCGGGCTGAGAACGCAGACAAGGCTCACTATGTTGTCGTTGATGTGGGCCGTATGGGGCGCAAATGGGTGGAGCTTCAAGCCGGACGTGTCGCGAGGGGCCAGACTGAGCCGGCAGTCTGGTTGGTCGATGCGACCCCCCGGGCCAGCGCAAGCGTCCGCGACGAATGAAACCGCTAAAAGGTCAGACGGTGGCCAATTCTTGCCGGCAGGGCAATGCTCCTGACCTGACTTACACGCGTCGAATCGCAGCAACCTCGATTCGAGCGGGATGGCAGCTTGATTGAAAGCGGCGTCCGACGCCTGGGCAGCCGCGGCTCTGATGCTTTAACAGCCCTCAGAAGCCAAATGCCGCCGCCATCAAGGCCTTAGAGAGACATCGTGTCGATTCGATAGCCAAGGAAAATTCCGTACTCCACTCGAAGCCAAAGGCGGCAACATGCCTTACGAACCGCGCCATGAGCACTAACACGTGGTGGTCGTCGGACCCGAACGAGCGCTACTGGCTGGAGCTGTCGGACCGCGA